>NZ_JAVIJF010000009.1:0-239337 GCF_033977145.1 Mesorhizobium montanum
TCCTCGCCGATGGTCTTGTTGGAATCTTCCAACGCCGCCAGCGCCGAACCCTTGACGATCGGAATGTCGTCGCCGGGGAACTCGTTCTTCGACAAAAGCTCGCGAACCTCGAGCTCGACCAGCTCCAGGAGCTCGGCGTCGTCGACCTGGTCGACCTTGTTCAGGAACACAACGATCGACGGCACGCCGACCTGGCGGGCAAGCAGGATGTGCTCGCGGGTCTGCGGCATCGGGCCGTCGGCGGCCGAAACCACCAGGATCGCGCCGTCCATCTGCGCGGCACCGGTGATCATGTTCTTCACATAGTCGGCGTGGCCGGGGCAGTCGACGTGGGCATAGTGGCGGTTGGCCGTCTCATACTCGACATGCGCCGTCGAGATCGTGATGCCGCGGGCCTTTTCTTCAGGCGCAGCGTCGATCTGGTCATAGCGCTTGTATTCGCCAAAATACTTCGTGATCGCCGCCGTCAGCGACGTCTTGCCATGATCGACGTGACCGATCGTGCCAATGTTCACATGCGGCTTGGTGCGCTCGAATTTACCTTTTGCCATAGTCTCTTTCCTTGGACGGCCTTGACCTTCAGTTCAGTCGAATGCGGGGCGATTAGCGACAACGGCTGAAAAACACAAGTGCCTTGTGGCTGAGCGAATTCTCGCTCGACCCGAACCAATGGTCGATTTCGGTGGGATATGGCGCGGATATAGGGACGCCGGACATAAAATCAAAGGCTCCGGGCTGGCCCATTGCCGCAGCAACGCGGCTCTGATCTTGTCCGCCGGATGCAGTTCATTCCGGCAAATTTCCGTGGCCCGTTGTTCATGATCGTCTCGACGGGATCCTACCTCGTCAACGACACGATGATGAAGCTCGCGACCGCCGGGCTGCCGCCCTATGAAGTGCTCCTGCTGCGCGGCGCGGCCGCGACGCTGTGGGGCGTGCCGCTGCTCCTGATGCTGGGTTATGCCAGGCATATCCCGCTGCTCTTCGAGCGCAAGGTGCTGCGCCGCAACCTGTTCGAGCTGCTGGCGATCCTCTGCTACGTTGTGGCTCTGGCCAACATGCAGATCGCGGATTCGACGGCGCTCGGGCAGGTCACGCCGCTCATCGTGCTGGTCGGCTCCTCGATGCTGTTCGGCGAAAAGATCGGCGCCACGCGCATGGCGCTGATCGGCCTTGGCTTTATCGGCGCCCTCATGGTGGCGCAGCCGACCATGCAGGGCATTTCGGTCTACGCCCTGCTGGCACTCGGCAACGCGGCCTTCGCGGCGGTGCGCGACCTTGCCGGCCGCAAGGTGGGCGCCGACGTGCCCGGCATGATCGTCGCCATCTCCGCGGTCGTGGTGGTGCTGGTCGGGTCAGCCGCGGCGCACCTTGTCTCCGAGCACTGGGTGATGCCGGAGGGACGTCATCTGCTCCTGATCGCGGGTGCAGGCCTGTTCCTGATCTTCGGCCACTTCTTCATCTTCATGGCCTACCGCGTCGGGCCGACAAGCGCGGTGGCACCGTTCTATTACTGCTTCACCGTCTGGGCGGTCATTTCGGGGCTGCTGGTGTTCGGGCAGTTTCCGAACGCGCTCGCCGTCTGCGGCATCCTGCTGGTGACGGCCAGCGGCCTGGCGATCGTCTCGCTCGACGAAAGAAAGCGCCGGCTGGCCATGGTCGCCTGACGACGGGCACGGCGCCGCCAGCCGGCAAGCCGGCCCTATACAGCCCAACGAGAGCTGCTTCCTTACAGCGTGCGCTTACCGGAAATCTGGTGGTAGGCCCAGAGCACGACGACCGAACCGATCACTGCCACGATCAGGCTCCAGATGTTGAGGCCGGTGACGCCCGATGCGCCGAAGGCGCTGAAGATCACGCCGCCGACGATGGCGCCGACGATGCCGAGCACGATATCCATGATCATGCCCTGCCCGGTCTTGTTGACGATCTTGCTACCGATGAACCCGGCGACGATGCCGAGAATGATCCAGCTGATGATGCCCATAATTCCCTCCAAATTCCCCGCCGCGCCATCATGGTCATATGATTGTCAAAAGCTCAAGACAGCTTGAAATCCCGCCCGTTTGCGTCATTCTGCGCCGGGGCGGACTTGGCTGGATAAGGAGATCCACGATGGGCCTTTTCGACAATGCCGTTCCGGGCGGCAATATCACCAAACCCCTGATGATCGCGCTTGGCGCGCTGCTGGTCGGCAAGATGCTGAGCGGCAGAAGCGAAGAGCCGGCCGCGCCGCAAGCGCCGGCACCGACGCCTGCTGGAACCGACACGTCCGCCGACGGCGGCCTGCTCGGCGGTCTCGGCGGCCTGCTCGACAAGCTGAAGGGCGCCGGCCACGGCAACGTCGCCGATTCCTGGGTCGGCACCGGCCAGAACCAGCCGATCAACGCCAATGATCTCGGCGCCGCGATCGGCCCGCAGGTCATCCGCGAGATCGCGCAGCGCACCGGTATGAACGAGCAGGAACTGCTGCAGCAACTGTCCACGGCGCTGCCCGGCATCGTCGACAAGCTGACGCCGAACGGCCAGGTGCCACAGAACCATCAGGTGGCTTCGGCCTTCAACAGCTGAGCGGCTGAATGAGACGGAAAACGCTGCGCGCCACGGCGCGCGGCGTTTTCGCGCGAATGGCAATCAGGCAGGAAATCTGGAGCGGGTAGCGGGAATCGAACCCGCATATTCAGCTTGGAAGGCTGCTGCTCTACCACTGAGCTATACCCGCGCCTTACACTGAAGTACCGGATTCACCCGAAAAGCGCCATGCACTTTCGGTCCGAGACTTTTCGTTTCAGGGCTTCCGGGCCGGCAGTGGTGGAGAGGGTTGGATTCGAACCAACGTAGGCTAAGCCAACGGATTTACAGTCCGTCCCCTTTAACCACTCGGGCACCTCTCCAGTCTGCCGCCGGAGCCATGCAACGAGGCATTCGCGCTGATCCGGAGCCCGAGTAAGATCTTCTCCGAAATCAGCGAAGCGCCTTATGGCGGCAAGGCCGATGGGTGTCAACCGCCGCGGCCCGGGTTTTTCGAGGATGTTCTTCATTCATTGCCGCAGGCCATATCCTTAGCCGGACGGGGCCGCTATAGAGGCCGCATGAGCGACGATAAAAGCAACAAGCCGGGCACCCCAAAGGATACCCATTACGCCAAACTCAGGCGCGCACATCGCGACCAGAAGGCCGGCGGCGCGCCGGCGTTCCGGCCGCGCCAGCCGGTGCCGTCGGGCGAAGGGCCGGCCGACGGACTGGTGCGACTTTACGGCCTGCACACGGTGCGGGCGGCGCTCGACAACCCCCGGCGCAAAATCAGGAAAATGCTGGTGACGCGCAACGCCGCCGAGCGGCTTTCGATCGGCGATCTTGGCGCCCTGCCCTTCAAGGCGGAACTGGTCGAGCCGAAGGACATCGACAGGATCACGGGTTCCGATGCCGTGCATCAGGGCGTGCTGATCGAAGCCGAACCGCTCAAGCCGAAGCGCCTCGACGCGCTTGGCGACACAAGACTGGTGCTGGTGCTCGACCAGGTGACCGACCCGCACAATGTCGGCGCCATCCTGCGCTCCGCGGTTGCCTTCGGCGCCGGCGCGCTGATCACCACCGCCCGCCACAGCCCGCAGGAATCCGGCGTGCTGGCGAAATCGGCGTCGGGCGCGCTGGAGCATATCGACCAGATCGAGGTGAAGAACCTCGCCGATGCGCTGGGACAATTGCACGAGGCCGGCTTCCTGACCATCGGGCTCGATTCAGACGGGCCGGCCGAACTGGAAAAAAGTTTTGCCGGAGACAAGATCGCACTGGTGCTGGGTGCCGAGGGCAAGGGCCTGCGGCAGAAGACGCGCGAGACCGTCACGGCGCTGGCACGGCTCGACATGCCCGGAGCGATCAGATCGCTCAACGTATCGAATGCGGCTGCGGTGAGCCTTTATGCGGCGAGGAAATTCCTAGCGAATAGCGAATAGCGAGTAGCGAATAGCGAATAGCGAGTAGCGAGTAGCGAGTAGCGAGTAGCGAATAGCGAATAGCGAATAGCGAATAGCGAATAGCGAATAGCGAATATTCGGAACACCATGCCTTTGGGCCTTCAACCCCTATTCGCTACTCCCTATTCGCTACTCGCTTCACGCCACGTCGTGGCCCGCCATGCGCTCCAGTGCCCTGACCAGCGCCGAGTGATCTTCCTTGGCGCCGCCATTGGCGGCGCAGGAATTGAAAAGTTGCTGCGTCGTCGAAGTGTTGGGCAGCGACACGCCGAGCGCCTTGGCGCCCTCCAGCGCGAGATTGAGGTCCTTCTGGTGCAGTTCGATGCGGAAGCCCGGCGCGAAGCTGCGTTTGATCATGCGCTCGCCGTGTACTTCGAGGATGCGCGAGGCGGCGAGCCCGCCCATCAGCGCCTGTCTGACCTTGGCCGGATCGGCGCCGGCCTTCGAAGCAAAGACAAGGGCTTCGCCGACGGCTTCGATGGTCAGCGCCACGACGATCTGGTTGGCGACCTTGGTGGTCTGGCCGACACCGTTCGGACCGACCAGCGTGATGTTCTTGCCCATCTTCTCGAACACGGGCCTAGCGCGATCGAACGCCTTTTCCTCGCCGCCGACCATGATGGTGAGCGACGCCGCCTTGGCGCCGACCTCGCCGCCCGACACCGGCGCGTCGAGATAATCGCAGCCGAGCTCGTTGATCTTTTTGGCGAAATCCTTGGTGGCGATCGGCGAGATCGAGCTCATGTCGATGACGAGCTTGCCCTTCGATAGGCCGCCGGCGACGCCATTCTCGCCGAACAGCACGTCGGCCACCTGCGGTGTGTCCGGCACCATGGTGATGATGATGTCGGCGGCCTTGGCCACAGCGTTGTGGCCGGTCACTGTCTTCAGCCCCTTGGCGACGAGGTCGGCCGGTGGCTTCGAGCGGTGGTCGCTGGCGACCACCGGATAGCCGGCGTCAAGCAGATGTCCTGCCATCGGCGCGCCCATGATGCCGAGGCCGATGAAACCGATGGTTTCCATTGATGTTCTCCGTCATATTTGTCGATGTCGCGTTCCTTCGCGCCCCCCTCTGGCCTCCCGGCCATCTCCCCCACAGGTGGGGAGATTGGCTGTTTCAACGCCGGCGCCTAAGCGGCCACGCTCCCCTGCCCGGCGAACTCGCTGAACCAGCCGAGCCCTGCCTCAGTGCCGGCCTTCGGTTTGTATTCGGCGCCGATCCAGCCGGAATAGCCGAGGCGGTCGATGTGGTCGTAGAGGAAGGGATAGTTGATCTCGCCCGTCCCCGGCTCGTGACGGCCGGGATTGTCCGCAAGCTGGATATGCGCGATGCGGGGAAGGTTTGCCTCGATGGTACGGGCGAGATCCCCCTCCATGATCTGCATGTGATAGATGTCGTATTGCAGGAACAGGTTCTTCGAGCCGATGCGGTCGATCAGCGCCAGCGCCTGATTGGAATAATTCAGGAAGAAGCCCGGGATGTCGCGGGTGTTGATCGGCTCGATCAGCAGCTTGATGCCGGCCTGCTCCAGCTTCTCGGCCGCGAAGGCGAGGTTTTCGGCAAAGACGTTCTCCAGCACGGCGCGGTCCGCACCCTGCGGCGCGATGCCGGCAAGGCAGTTGATCTGCTCGCAGCCCAGCGCGTGGGCGTAGCTGATCGCCCTGGCGACGCCCTGGCGGAATTCCGGCACGCGGTCGGGCAGCGCGGCGATGCCGCGCTCGCCCTTGCCCCAGTCGCCGGCCGGCAGGTTGAAGAGAACCTGTGTCAGGCCGTTCTTCTTCAAGCGCGCCGCGACGACATCGGGCGTATGATCATAGGGGCCGATATATTCGACGCCCTTGAAGCCGGCGCGGGCGGCGGCATCGAAGCGGTCGAGGAACTCGTGCTCGCCGAAAAGCATCGAAAGATTAGCTGAAAAACGCGGCATTCGTTTTCTCCTTCTTTCCGCTTTGCCCTAGTCGAGCATTACAATCGCCGTGGGGGCATCCTCATGGCTCTCGGCAAGTTCCTCGAATTCGGTGACCTTGTCGATTTCCGTGCCCATGGAAACGTTGGTGACGCGCTCGAGAATGAATTCGAGGATGACCGGAACCTGATGCTCCTTCATCAGCCGCTGCGCCTGCTTGAAGGCGCCGGCAAACTCTTCCGGCTTGCGCACGCGAACCGCCTTGCAGCCCATCGCTTCGGCGACCGCGACGTGGTCGACGCCGTAGCCCGCCTCCGGATCGCCCGCCCGGTTGACGTTCTCGAAGGCGAGGCTCACCTCATAATCCATCGAGAAGCCGCGCTGCGCCTGGCGGATCAGGCCGAGATAGGCGTTGTTCACCACGACATGGATGTAGGGCAGCTTGTGCTGCGCGCCGACCGCCAGTTCCTCGATCATGAACTGGAAGTCGTAGTCGCCGGAGAGCGCGACGATATCCCGGTCCGGATCGGCGGCGCGCACGCCGAGCGCCGCCGGCAGCGTCCAGCCGAGCGGGCCGGCCTGGCCGCAATTGATCCAGTTGCGCGGCTTGTAGACATGCAGGAACTGCGCGCCGGCGATCTGCGACAGGCCGATGGTGGTGACATAGGTGGTGTCGCGGCCAAAGGCCTTGTTCATCTCCTCATAGACGCGCTGCGGCTTCAGCGGCACCTGCTCGAAATGCGTCTTGCGCTTCATCGTCTTCTTGCGCTGCTGGCATTCCTTGGCCCAGCCCGACCAGTCGCGCAGCTTGCCGGCCGTGCGCCATTCGGTGGCGACGTCGAGCAGGATCTTGAGCGCGGCGCCCGCATCCGAGACGACGCCGAGATCCGGCGCGAAGACACGGCCGATCTGCGTCGACTCGATGTCGACATGGATGAATTTCTTGCCCTTGGTGTAGACCTCGACCGAACCGGTGTGGCGGTTCGCCCAACGGTTGCCGATGCCGAAGACGAAGTCGGCCGCCAGCATCGTCGCATTGCCGTAGCGGTGCGAGGTCTGCAGGCCGCACATGCCGGCCATCAGCCGGTGGTCGTCGGGGATCGCGCCCCAGCCCATCAGCGTCGGGATGACCGGCACGCCGGTGATCTCGGCGAATTCAATCAACAGATCGGAAGCATCGGCATTGATGATGCCGCCGCCGGCGACGATCAGCGGCTTTTCCGCTTCGTTGAGCATCGCCAGCGCCTTCTCGGCCTGGACGCGCGTCATCGCCGGCCTGAACGGGGCCAGCGGCTCATAGGCGTCGATGTCGAATTCGATCTCGGCGAGCTGCACGTCGACCGGCAGGTCGATCAGCACCGGGCCCGGCCGCGAGGAGCGCATCAGGTGGAATGCCTTCTGCAGCGCCATCGGCACCAGATAGGGCTCCATGACGGTTACCGCCCATTTGGCGACAGGTGCTGCGATCGAAGCGATGTCGACGGCCTGGAAATCCTCCTTGTTGAGGCGCGCGCGGGGAGCTTGGCCGGTGATGCAGAGGATGGGGATCGAATCCGCCGAGGCCGAATAGAGGCCGGTGATCATGTCGGTGCCGGCCGGACCGGAGGTGCCGATGCAAAGCCCGATATTGCCGGCCTTGGCGCGGGTGTAGCCCTCGGCCATGTGCGAGGCCCCCTCGACATGGCGCGCAAGCACATGACGGATGGTGCCCCGCGCCTTCAGCGCCGAGTAGAGCGGGTTGATCGCCGCGCCCGGCACGCCGAAGGCATTGGTGATGCCCTCCTTTTCAAGAACGAGAACCGCTGCGTCGACAGCGCGCATCCTGGCCATGGCAAGCCTCCACTTCGTTGGTTGGCTTGACAATGCCAGCTCGCTTTCGATTTTTCAATTTTTTCAGAATATTTTTTCATTTTCATGAAACGGTCTCTATTCATTGATTTCGCTTCACTTTTCGTTTTCCAAAGAATGCACGGCAGCGCTTATTGAAAAACTTTTTCATTGCATCCGACCCGAAATCGGCGAGAATGCGCGTATGAAAACGACGGAAAAACGCCAGCGCGGCCGCCCGCGCGCCTTCAACGGCCTATCCGAAGCGGCGTCGGTACAGTCGCTCGACCGGGCGCTGCGCATCCTGGCGATCGTCGCCGAGGCCAGCGGCCTGTCGCTGAGCGAGATCGCGGCGCAAAGCGGCATTGCCGCCTCCACCGCCTATCGCATGCTGACGACGCTGGAAAACCATGGCATGGTGGAATTCGATACGACCGACCAGCTGTGGTCCGTCGGCGTCGAGACCTACCGCATGGGCGCGGCCTTCCTGCGCCGGCGCAAGCTCGTCGACCGCGCCCGCATCGTCATGCAGGAATTGATGGAGAAGACCGGCGAGACCGCCAATCTCGGCGTTGCCGAGGACGATTGCGTGGTCTTCGTCAGCCAGGTCGAGACGCACCAGGCGATCCGCGCCTTCTTTCGCCCAGGCACGCGCAGCCCTTTCCATGCCTCGGGCATCGGCAAGGCGGTGCTTGCGCATCTCGAGCCGGAGCGGGTGGCGGCCATCCTGCGCAAGGCGGGCCTGCAGCGCTATACCGACAAGACGCTTTCCGACATCTCCGCGCTCGCTCACGATCTCGCTGTTATCAAGCATCGCGGCTGGTCGGTCGACGACGAGGAACGCCACCCCGGCATGCGCTGCGTGGCCGCCGCCATCTTCGACGAGTATGGCGAGCCGATCGGCGGCGTTTCGGTGTCCGGCCCGACGGTGCGGGTCACGCCCGAGCGGCTGGCCGAGATCGGTCCGCTGGTGCGCGAGGCCGCGGTCGAGGTGACGAAGATGATCGGCGGCGTGAAAGCCTGCTGACTGCGACGCGCCGGGCAGCGCGCTCTTCGCCGATATGTCGAAGAAATCGAGCAGTATCGCCATCCCGACACCGCAGGCTGTGAAGATGAGGCCGGCCATGAATATCCGGCTGGCACGGTCATGGATGCTGCGCCGCAGGGATTTGATGTCGAGCAGGATGGCGAGCGCCCGCATCTGCAGCGCAATGCCGATCAGTATCGTCACGACGGCAACCAGATGATAGGTCTGCCATGGGATCGGATTGGCCGCTCAGTGGGTGATGAAGCCAAGCGAAAAGGCCAGCAGAATGCCGACGATGGTGACGGTGCCGTTACGGAAAACCGGTTCGATCAGTTCTTGCTTCGGGTCCTGCTCGTCCAAACCACCCTCCCCTGCGTTGGCAGGTCCAGACTAGACGCTTGCAAAATCGCTGTACACCTTCGCGTGCATGGGCTTGATCGCCTTGCCGGAGCGTTCGAATGCGTGCGAAAGGGCACGGATGCGGAAAACAGTTCAGTTTTTATCTGCCGCCTCACTTTGCGGATGCGTGGCAGCGGCACCGCCGCCGCTCGAACCCGGCGGCAACCAACGCGTCGATCCCATGCCCATCTCGCTGGCCCTGGAGGAGATCATCACCGCCGGCGTTCGTCAGCACCTAAGGAACCCTATCGCGGCCAAGTTCGGAACAATGCTCGCCGGAGAGCGGACGTTGAACGGCCGCCACGAGATCGTGGTGTGCGGTTATGTCGACGACAAAGGTTCTCCCGGCGGTTCCGGTGGCAATGAACCGTTCATCGGCAAAATCTACACTGACAGCGGCAACAGTTTCGAGCTCGTGGCGATAAGCGACGACGCTACAGTTGACGGCGCCTGCCGCATGGCGGGATTGGCGATGCCCGACCCAAATCCCAAGCCTCATCTTTAGAATTGGCGGCGGCGGAACATTGCCCGCTTCAGATCAAGCCAATCCTGCGGAAGCGCTCAAACGCAAGAAAAGGGGCTGCGTGCAGCCCCTCTTTCCTGTCGATGGTTCGGCTCCCGGTTAAAGCCTGCAAGTGCGCGGGCCATCGTAGGTCATATAGGTGTCGGAGCGTTCATCGTAGCTGGCGTAGCGAGCATAGCAGCGGCGAATGTGGATCGAGTCGTAGCCGTCGTCTTCGACATAGACGGTATGGGACTGCTGCTGGGCGAGCAGGCTGCCGAGAACGAAGCCGCCGACGCCCGCGGCGATGCCGATGCCGAGTTCGCGGCGGTGATGATGGTCGTGGGCGGCCGAAGGCTGGACGGTACCGACGAGCGAGCCGGCGGCGACGGTGGTGGCGATGAGGCCGGAAACGATGGTGCGCTTGAACATGACGATCTCCTTGGTTTCGTCGGGGAGGCGAACCATCCGCCTCTTGAACATGGGTCGCCGCGGCCCGGAAAAAGGTTCGAGGATTTTTTGAGATTTTTTTCGCCGGCGGTTTTGCGCCAGGCTTCCGGCCGCCGACCGGCTCAGAATGCAAAAGCGCGGCCCGCGGGTCGTGGCGACGCGGCAAAAGGTTCAAGATTGAGCGAATAGGGAGTAGCGAATAGCAAGTAGGGAAAAGACGGCGGTGCTGAGCCCAAATCCCTATTCGCTACTCGCTATTCCCTATTCGCTCCGTCTCACCCCATTCCCGTCACATGGCGCAGCCAGAAGGCGAGCACGATGAAACCGACGAAGGTGGCGACGCCGGTCCAGTCGATGTTGGCCTTCTTCAGGTCGCCGACGACCTTCACCAGGAGAAGCCAGGTCACGACGATGAGCGGCAGGATGATGACAAATCTGATCATGCGACACCCCGTTCGACGCCATTGCACTTTGAAGAATGTAGGAAGCCCGCCGACGAATTTCAGCATGCCGCTCTTGGCGGCCGTGTAGGGTCCATTAGCAACCCAAAACGGAGTTTTGTCTTTACTGGCGTATGAAATATGCTACCGGAGCGCCATGCCCTTGTAGCTCAGCTGGTAGAGCAGCGGTTTTGTAAACCGAAGGTCGCGGGTTCGATTCCTGCCGGGGGCACCATAAATACAAGAAGAATCAAATAGTTGATGAAAGACGGTACCGCATAAGCGCCTTCTCGTCTTGTAACAGCTATATTGAAAACCGCGCATTTCCGGCCATTTTTAGGTGTGCACTTATTCCACGCCCGCCAGGTGACGCGCCCTCAAGCGCCCAGGCCGGATCGCGTGCGGCCGCCGACGGCATTGGTGTCCCTCCAGCTTCGTCCATTTGCATGACGGAAGCCTTAGCCGGCGCTGATATAGCAACGTCAGCCAGCGCTGCAGAGGATGCTGTGTCTGATACCGCGAATGCCCCTTCAGTGGGCCTTCCGCATTTGTCTTACTTGGACGGTTGGCGCGCCGTTGCGATCATGGGCGTTCTGGCTGACCACTACCTTGCACCTCGGATTATTAACCCCGGCCGCTTTGGCGTCGAGATGTTCTTCGCCCTCAGTGGTCTGCTGATGGCAGACATCCTGTTTGTAAGGCAAATGGCGTTGCCGAAATTCTTTGGTCGGCGGATAGCGCGTGTCTACCCTGCGCTCTTTGTGTTCCTGTCCGCGATGGGGTTGGCAGCTGCCACCGGCCTTTGGCAGATCGACCGGCCACAACTCATCAGCGCATTTACATTTACTTATAACTACTATGACATCGAAGTCGGACGAAGTGCCTCGATCGATCATATATGGACGCTCTGCGTCGAGGAACACACCTATGTCGTCCTGGCCATCATCGCCGCAATCAGTCGCCGATCTCAGGTCACTGGCGGCGTCGTGTGCCTGTCGCTTGCGGCGCTCGCGTGGAGCAACGGTGCTATCCAAACGCTGCTTGGCGGTGACTATTACACTGTCTATTGGCGTACCGATGTCCGCGCCGCCTCGATCCTCTTGGCAGCGGGAACCTATCTGCTATTTCGTTCGCATAAAGTGCCATCATGGGCGCCGCTTGCATTTGGGGTAGCCGGAGTCTTTTTCAATTTGGAGCAGATTCCAGACCCGCTTAAATACGGGGTAGGAACTGCACTTCTTGCCCTGGCCGTAGTCTATCTTCGGCAGGCCCCCGTCGCCTTCCTTCGCCTGCTCGGTTCTAAGCCGCTGGCAGCAATCGGCATTCTGTCCTTCTCAATCTACCTGTGGCAGCGGCCTTTCGCGCAATTTCCAGGGATAGCTGGGAGGACTCTCGGTCTTGGAGCGGCCATAGCACTCTCGGTGTTGAGTTACTTTTTCATCGAGCGACCAGCGCGCCGTTACCTCAACAAACAATTCGAACGTATGCGATCCACTTCGATCCTTCGCAAAGCCGATATTCGAATGCCTCCTCCCGCCACCCTCATCCCCCGATCGCCGCCACCAAAATCCTATTCTGCCTTCGTATCGCCGCGCGCAGGTCCGGTATCTTCGCCTCGTCGCGCTTCACGAACTCGATGAACATCATGTTCATGTTGTTGAAGATCAATTCGCCCACCGCCGGCCCATCTATGTCCGAGCGCGCCAGTCCGATCTGTTGCAGCCGCGCGATCAGGGCGCTTATTTGTTCGGTCAGCACGCGGTCGAGCGCCGTATAGGCCTGGCCGAAGGGGCTGTCGGGCAATTGCGTCGAGATCGCCATCGCCTGCCGCCACATCTCCTTGCTCAGGTAATTGAGCGAGTGCTCGATATAGATGCCGATCAGCGTATCCAGCGCGTCGCCGACATTGGCCGGCGGGCTGGCGACCACCCCTCGCCCGGCATTCAGCACCTCGTTGACCTCCATCGAAACGATGGCGCCGAGGATGTCGCCCTTGTTCTGGTAGTAGTTGTAGATGGTTCCGATCGAGACCTCGGCCTGCGCGGCGATCGCCTCGATCTTGGCCCCCTCATAGCCGGCGTCGCGGAACAATGTGGTCGCAGCATCGATGATGCGGCGATGCCGGTCCGCCTTCTGTCGTTCGCGCAATCCGCTCATATCGGCCTTCCTGCCACAAAATCATAATTGACTCAATTTTAGAATTGGTTCAACTTTTCTTCCAACAAGCCAGCAAGGCAGGGAGCACACTCGATGACCGTCAACGCCCGCAATCCGCTTTCCACGCTGAAGTCGCATCTCGGAGCCGCCTGCGCGGCCGCGGCGCTACTCCTCGCAGCGGGCGGCGCCCAGGCCGCCGATATCAACGCACTGATCTGGTGCGATCATTCCGATCCGGCGCTTTTGCAGCCCTTCGAGGAGGCCAACAACGTCAAGGTCAACGTCAAGGAGTTCGAGGGCACCGGCGCGGGACTGGCCATCGTCGAGCAGTCGCAGCCCGGCGACTGGGACGTGATGGTGATCGATTCCATCGACGTGCCGCGCGGCGTCGACAAAGGTCTGTTCGAGCCGCTGCCCGAAGACAAATTGCCAATCGCCGATCTCTTCCCGGAAGTGAAGATGGACAAGTCCACCACCATTGGCGGCAAGCGCTACGGCATCACCGAAAAATTCGGCTACAACACGATCGGTTTCAACAAGACCAAGGTCGATCCCGCCGACATGCAGTCGCTGGCCTCGCTGACCAGCGACAAATACAAGGGCAAGGTCGCGATCTATGATTACTACCTGCCGGTGATCGGCATGGCGGCTCTGGCCATCGGCAAGAAGACTGCCGACCTTACCGAGGCCGACCTGCCTGCCCTCAAGGCTGAGCTGCTCAAGATGAAGGCCAACGCCAAGCTGGTCGGCGAAGTCACCGCCAGCCAGACTGCTTTGGCCACAGGCGAAGTCGACATCTTGGTCGGCGGCGGCGAATGGGTGACGGCCGGCCTTGCCAAGGAAAATCCGGCGCTCGACTTCTCGATCCCGAAAGAAGGCGCGGTGCTGTGGTCGCAGTCGCTCGCCATGTTCAAGGACTCCAAGAACAAGGACATGGCGCTGAAGTTCATCCAGTACATCATGAGCCCCGAGGGGCAGGCGCGGCTTGCCACCTCCTCCTGCTACTGGGGCATGCCGTCGAACAAGAAGGCGGCGCTCACCGACGAGCAGAAGAAGACCCTGCGCTTCGACGAGCAGCCGGGATTCCTCGCCCGCGCCCAGGCCTATCCGGCGCCCAACCCCGATCTCGACAAGAAGATGCAGGATTTGTGGACCGAAATGCTGCAGGCGCAGTAAATCGGCCGATGAGCGTAGGAGGAAACAACAAGCGTGCCCTGCCCTGGGCGCTGGTCACGCCGGCGCTGGCATGGACGCTGCTGTTCTTCGTGCTGCCCTTCATCGCCATGGGGCTGTCGAGCCTGACGGCGCATGAGGGCGGCGCATTCACGCTGGCCAATTACCGCCAGTTCTTCACCGACCCGTCCTACTGGCGGGCGATGGTGAACTCGCTGCAGGTGACGGCGATCGTCACCGTGATTTCGATCCTGCTTGCCTATCCCTTCGCCTGGATCCTCGCCGAACAAGTGCCGGAACGCTGGCAGCGTCTGGCGCTGATGCTGGCCGTGCTGCCGTTCTGGACCTCCTATGTCGTGCGCTCCTACTCCTGGCTGCTGGTGCTGGCGCAGAACGGCATCATCAACCGAGCGCTGACCGGCATCGGCCTGATCGGCGAACCGCTGCAGCTCGCCAACACGCGTTTCGCCACCGTCACCGGTTTCGTCCACTTCTTCGTCATGCTGTTGACGCTGACGATCTTCGCCAACCTGAAGCAGCTCAGCCCAAGCTACCGCAAGGCGGCGGCCGATCTCGGCGCCGGGCCTATCCGCACCTTCCTGCATGTCGTGCTGCCGCTGACCTTGCCGGGCATCATGGTCGGTGCCTTCCTCACCTTCGTGCTTTGCATCGGCGACTACATCACGCCGCAAATCCTCGGCGGCAACAACGAGCTGGTCATGCCGCAGCTGGTGATGATGCAGATCGGCCGGCGCGGCGATTTCCCTCTGGCTTCGGCGTTGTCGATCATCCTGATGGCCGTCGTCACGATCGCCTATCTCGCCTGCGCGCGCTGGCTGAAGATCGAGCGGGCCTGACGATGCGCGCCGCCGTTCGCCTCGCCGCTTGGCTCTACGCGATCGCCATCTACGGCTTCATCTTTCTGCCTGTCGTCGTGCTGGTGCTGTTTTCGCTGCAAGCGACGTCCTTCCCGATCCCGCCTTTCACCGGCCCGTCGCTGCGCTGGTACCAGGCAGTGCTTTCCGATGCCCGGCTGACCTCGGCGCTGGTCAATTCACTGCTGGTGGCGGTGCTCTCGTCGCTTGCCTCCGTCACGCTCGGCTTCCTGTCGGCCTGGGGCTTCGCGCGTTTCGTGCTGCCGGGCTCGGCGTTGCTGCGCGGGTTGATCACGCTGCCGCTCACCGTCAGCTATCTCATCATCGGCATGGGCCTGCTGGTGCTGTTCAACTGGGCAGGTGTGCCGAAGTCGCTGCTTGCCGCCGGCATCGGCCATGTCGTGATCAACCTGCCGCTCTGCTTCGCCATTATCTACAGCCAGATGGGCGACCACCAGATCAACATCGAGCGCGCCGCGCGCGACCTCGGTGCGGCCGAATGGAAGGTGCTGATGATGATTGCCGTGCCGGTCCTGGCGCCGGCGATCTTCGCAGCCTTCTTCCTGTCGATGACCTTCTCCTGGGACGAGTTCGTCATCTCCTTCCTGCTCACCCGCTTCGATACGACGCTGCCCGTTGAAATCTGGAACCTCCTGCGCTCCGGCCTCAATCCCAAAACCAATGCCGTCGGCTCGCTGGTCTTTGCCGTGTCCATCGTCCTGGTGGTGTTGTTCGAACTGACGCTATTGCGGAGAAAGCCGGCATGAACGCGCCCCTGGTCGACATCCGCAACGTCTCGCACCGCTTCGGCCAGCTCCCGGTGCTGAAGAATGTCTCGCTGGCGATCGAGCCCGGCAGCTACACGATCCTGCTCGGCCCCTCAGGCTCCGGCAAGACGACGCTGCTTTCGATCCTGGGCGGCTTTCTCACGCCCAGCGAAGGCAAGGTGTTCATCCGCGGCGCGGACTGCACCGCCGTGTCGCCGGCCAAGCGCCCGACTACCACCGTCTTCCAGGACTATGCGCTGTTTCCGCATATGAGCGTCGGCGGCAATGTCGGCTTCGGGTTGCGCATGCAAGGTGTCGACGGCGCGACCCGGGCGGCGAAGGCGCGCGACGCGCTGGTCCTGGTTGGGCTGGCATCCGCCTTCGACAAGAAGCCGCACCAACTCTCCGGCGGCCAACGCCAGCGCGTGGCGCTGGCCCGTGCGCTGGTCATCGAGCCCGCGGTGCTTTTGCTCGACGAGCCGCTCGGCGCGCTTGATCTCAAGCTGCGCCGGCAGATGCAGGACGAGCTTAAGGCGATCCAGAAGCGGGTCGGAACCGCTTTCATTCATGTCACCCACGACCAGGAAGAAGCGATGGCGCTGGCCGACCATTGCGTGGTGATGAATGACGGCCGCATCGAGGACGAAGGCCCGCCCGAGCGCGTCTATGCGCGGCCGGCATCGCGCTTTTCAGCCACCTTCATGGGCGAGAGCACGATTCTTGCCGGCACCGTGACCGGGGCGAGGAACGGGACCGTCACGGCCTCGACGGCGGTTGGGCCGATTTCACTGCCCGGCGCGTCGCCTGCCGGCGCCCGTGTCGCTTTCGCCATCCGGCCCGAGCACCTGGTTCTCGGCGAAGCGAAAGGCGATGTCGCGCTCGGCACGGCCAACGTCGGCGATGTCGTCTTCCAGGGCAGCTTCAAACGCGTGCTTGCCGCCTCGACGCTTGATCCCGCACTGCAGTTCATCGCCAAAGCACCGGCTTCGGCCATCGTGCAGGCAGGCGACACGATTGCGGTTTCGTGCAACGCTGGCGACATCATCCTGCTGGCCGACTGATCCATGAGCACGCTTCCGGTCATCGAAGCTCCCGACTGGTACGAGACCATCCGCTTGGGCGACGACGTCACGCTCATCCATGAGCCGTGGATAAAGCCGTTCTTCCGCTGCAACATCTGGCACGTGCGCGGTCGCGATCGCGACCTGTTGTTCGACAGCGGCCTCGGCCATTTCAGCCTGAGACGCAATGTGCCGCTGGTGACCGAGCGCAAGCTTACCTGCGTCGCCAGCCACACGCATTTCGACCATATCGGCTGCCACCACGAATTCCCCGATCGCTGCGTGCATTCGGCTGAGGCGGCAATCCTCGCCGATCCGCGCAACGAATGGACGGTCGCCGACCGCTACGCCAATGAGGAGATGTTCGACGGCCCGCCGGCTGGCTGGGACACGGCGCGCTACCGCATCCTGCCGGCGCCAGCAGGCCGGCTGCTCGAACATGGAGACGTCATCGATCTCGGCGACCGCGCCTTCGAGGTCATCCACACGCCCGGTCATTCGCCCGGCGGCATAGCGCTTTACGAGAGGAAGACCGGCATCCTGCTATCCGGCGACATCATCTATGACGGACCGTTGATCGACGACGTCTATCACTCCAATATCGATGACTATGTCGGGACATTGCTTGCCATGCGCGAACTCGACGTGTCGGTCGTGCATGGCGGCCATTTTCCGAGCTTCGGCAGAGTGCGCTACCGGCGACTCATCGAGGAGTATGTCGCCGGTAAGCGGGAGCCTGGCTGTCACCTGCAGGGCAGCTGAGCGATCGTTCCGAGAAGCGAAGCTAGAGCGCCCTGTGCGGACATGGGGTTCCGGTGGCGTCACCACAGCGCGTGGCCGTGGGCTGCGGCCGCTGACTCATCTCTTCCGAATGGCGCACCAGTTCAGCGAACATCAGCGCGAAACTTCCCATCATCAGGAAGACTATGATCAGACGCGTTACCGGCAATAGACAGGTCTCTCGACTGGCCAGCCCCCGCCAACCCATCCACTATCGGCTAACATGATCGATCCGGCTTTACGAGTGCTTAAGCTTCGTCTTAACCATAGCGGCCATCACATTCGTTGCGCCTCTGTCATGAAGCGCGATAATCGTCCCTGCACCCTTTGACCGGCACGGCACGCCGCCCTTCACAGATATAGGCGGCGCATGCTACGCCGTCGCCGGCGCGGCCCTGCAGATGGTCGCCCTCCGGGAGCCATGAGCAAAGCCACCAGCCGTTTCGCCTTCGTCTCTTCCGACACCGATGATGCCCGCGCGGCACTGGAAAGCCTGTCGGCGCGCTATGGGCAGGTGCCTGTCGCGGAGGCCGAAATCATCATCGCGCTCGGCGGCGACGGATTTCTTCTGCAGACGCTGCGTGAGACGATGAGCACGGGCAAGAAGGTCTACGGCATGCACCGTGGCACCATCGGCTTCCTGATGAATGAATATCGCGCGGGCGGCCTCGATGAACGTATCGCCAACGCGGTCGCCGAGACGATCCGCCCGCTGGAAATGGTTGCCGAGACACATGACGGCGAAACGATTTCGGCGCCGGCGATCAATGAGGTGGCGCTGTGGCGCCAATCCTACCAGACGGCGAAGATCCGTATCACCGTCGACGGCCAGGTGCGGCTGGAGGAGCTGAACTGCGACGGCGTGATGATCGCGACGCCCGCCGGTTCCACCGCCTATAATCTGTCGGCACACGGGCCGATCCTGCCGCTCGATGCGCCGCTGCTGGCGCTGACGCCGGTCAGTCCGTTCCGACCGCGCCGCTGGCGCGGGGCGCTGTTGTCCAACAAGGCGACCGTACGCTTCGACATCCTGGAAGCCGAGAAGCGCCCGGTAAATGCCGCCGCCGACCATACCGAGGTCAAGGCGGTGGCCTCCATCACCGTGCGCGAATCGCCGACGGCGACGGCGACTTTGCTGTTCGATCCGAACCATTCCTGGAACGAACGCATCCTTGCCGAGCAATTCCGCTACTGAGCCGGCGCAACGATACTGTTTCGATTAATGCATGCCGCCCAAAAGTGCGCAGCGGTTTTAGGAAGACGATATGCATCAAACATGACTTAAGGCGCGTAGTCTGAATCCGTTTCGACGCGACGCGCTTTAAGCATCGCGATTAAGCTTACGTCTTCACAATCGCCAGATTTGCGCCCGTTTCTGTTGACAAATCGCGGACTTGCGCCTAACTGCAACCGCGATCTTGCAGGTGCGCGGCGCCTGCCGCAACACGTGTTGCGATTTTTCCCGAACCAGCCAAAGACAACAAACACTTGTCCTCAGACACCACGACCGCTCAAGAAGCGTTGACATTCACCGACCTCGGCCTTTCGCCGAAGGTGCTCTCCGCAGTCACCGATGCCGGCTACACCAAGCCGACCCCGATCCAGGCCGGCGCCATCCCGCATGCGCTGCTCGGCAAGGATGTGCTGGGCATCGCCCAGACCGGCACGGGCAAGACAGCTTCCTTCGTGCTGCCGATGCTGACGCGCCTGGAAAAAGGCCGCGCCCGCGCCCGCATGCCGCGCACGCTGATCCTCGAACCGACGCGTGAGCTGGCCGCGCAGGTCGAGGAAAACTTCATCAAATACGGCAAGAACCACAAGCTCAACATCGCGCTTCTGATCGGCGGCGTCTCCTTCGACGAGCAGGACAAGAAGCTCGAGCGTGGCGCCGATGTGCTGATCGCGACGCCCGGTCGCCTGCTCGACCACCGCGAGCGCGGCAAGCTCCTGCTCAACGGCGTCGAAATCCTCGTCATCGACGAGGCCGACCGCATGCTCGACATGGGCTTCATTCCCGACATCGAGCGCATCTGCGAGATGATCCCGTTCACCCGCCAGACACTGTTCTTCTCGGCGACGATGCCGCCGGAGATCACCAAGCTCACCGAGAAATTCCTGCACGCCCCGGTGCGCGTCGAGGTCTCCAAGGCCGCCTCCACCGCGACCAGCATCACGCAGCGGCTGGTGAAGTCCGGCAGAAAACCGTGGGAAAAGCGCGAGACGCTGCGCAATCTGATCAAGGCCGAAGACGCCGAGCTGAAGAACGCCATCATCTTCTGCAACCGCAAGGTCGAGGTGTCGGAGCTGTTCCGCTCGCTGCTCAAGCATGATTTCGACGCCGGCGCGCTGCATGGCGACATGGACCAGCGTGCGCGCATGCAGATGCTCGCCAATTTCCGCGACGGCAAGCTGCGCTATCTCGTTGCCTCGGACGTCGCCGCGCGCGGCCTCGACATTCCCGATGTCAGCCACGTCTTCAACTATGATGTGCCGATCCATGCCGAGGACTACGTCCACCGCATCGGCCGCACCGGACGCGCTGGACGCGCCGGCAAGTCCTTCACCATCACCACGCGTGCCGACACCAAATATGTCGACGCCATCGAGAGGCTGATCGGCAACAAGATCGAATGGCATGACGGCGACCTGTCGACCGTGACCGAAAGCGAGGGCGAGGAATCTCCGCGCCGTGGCCGCGGAGCGCCGCGTCGCGCCGGCCGCAAGGACGAGGACCGCAAGGACCGGGGCGAGCGCAAGAGGGACCGTCACGCCACGCGCGACGAGACGCCCGATGCCGCGCCCGTCGAGCAGCCGGTCGCCGAAGTGGCCGACATCGCCGAACGCCGCGCCCGCAAGGATGCGATCCGTTCCGAGAACGAGCGCAAGGGCCCGGGCAGCCGTCACGAGCAGCGCGGCGACGCCCGGCCGCAGCGCGACCGGCCCGGCCGCCATCGTCAGGAAGAAGACGACGGGACCGTAGGCTTCGGCGACGACGTGCCGGCCTTCATGCGGATCGTCGCGAAAGTCTGAAGTCGATTGCCCGGCATAGCCTGGAATGAACGGCCCCTAAGCGGGGCCGTTTCTTTTTTGCCGACGCTTCGCCGGAAAAGGCGATGTATCACATCGGCCCCGGCATCATCTTGGTCGGCTTCTCCAGCATCGGAAATTCGGCCTTGCTGCATTTTACGTTCGGATTCGTCGGGGTGAACATGCCGTTCGGATTGTCCCTGAACAGCCATGCATGCAGGTCGTAGTGGACGAACTCCCTCGGGATGAGAGGATAATGCCCCTCCATCGGCCCCATGAATTTCTGGCCAAACAGTGTCGGGGCCTCCTTGGTGTCCGGCGTCAGCGGCACCAGCCATTCCACGCCGACCAGTTTCAAGCCCTTTTTGGTCGGCTCGTAGATCAGGACGTTGGGCTTCATCGGGTCGAGCGGCCGGCCGATGCTCGGGACGTTGACGAAATGAATGCCCATGGCGCCCTTCGGATAGTACATCGCACCGTCTATCTTCTCGCCGCTATAGTGCACGCATCCGACGGTCGACAAATAGAGGTCGCGGACCGCGGCCGTGTAGTCCTCATATTTGGCCAGCGACTTCTTCAGGGCATCGATATCGGCCTTGTTGGCGTCTTCGGCCTGGGCCGCGACAGCGCCGAGCCAGGCTCCGAAAAGACCAGTCAAAACGAGGACGCCGCAGCGCCCGAGACGAGCTGTTCTTGTCATGTATTCCTCCCAGATTCCCTTGATCTGGCCGTGCAAGACCGGGGCGGCAGATGCTGATTGCGCGGCCGATTGACCACCCCATCCCTCTGGAACAGCAGAATGGTAGTCTCTTCCGTGGTTCTGGAAAAGTATCAATTAGGGCAAGCTAATGTCCTAAGACCTTCGACCCCTCCTTGGACGCACGCCAAATAAAAACGGCCCCGTGCGGGGCCGTTTTTGCCGTGTCGCTGCGCCCTTTTTTCTCAGGTGAGCGGCGACAGCTGGATTTCGACGCGGCGGTTCTGCTCGCGGCCGGTGGCTGTCGCATTGGATGCGATCGGGCGCGTCTTGCCGAAGCCGGTGACGGCGAAGCGGCGCTGATCGACGCCCTGGCCGGACAGGTAGTTGGCGACGGCGAGCGCACGACGCTGCGACAGATCGAAATTGTGCTGGTCGCCGCCGGTCGAATCGGTGTGGCCAAAGACGTCCACCGTGGTCTGGCGGAACTTCTTCAGCACCAGCGCGACCGAATTCAGCACCGGATAGAAGCCCGGCTTCACTGCGTCCTGGTCGACATTGAAGGTGATGTCGGACGGCATGTTGAGGATGATCTGGTCGCCGCTGCGCGTGACGCTGACGCCGGTGCCCTGCAATTGACGGCGAAGCTCGGCCTCGTTCTGGTCCATCGTCGCGCCGATCGCGCCGCCGGCCAGCGCGCCGATGCCGGCACCGATCAGGGCGTTGCGGCGGTCATTGCCGCCGGCGAGCAGGCCGAGGCTGGCGCCTGCCAGCGCCCCAAGGCCGGCACCGGCCGCCGTGTTGGAGATCTTCTGGTCGCCGGTATACGGATCGGTGGTGGTGCAGGCGCTCACCAGTACAGCCGTCGCCACGGCGACGAGCACAGTCTTTTTCATAAAGTGGTCCCTCTCGATTCACGGCCTTTGCGGCCGCGCCAAATCAGCCCTTCCGCGTGCCTTGTAGCATGAAATACGGCGAAAAGCGGAACGAGAAAAGCACCTGCAGCGGCTTTTCGCCGAGCCGGCAACCCAGCCGGCGGGCTACCAGAGGTTCTTGCCGTCGATGACCACAACCTCGACCTTGTCGAGATCGAAATCGTCGAACAGGCGGGAATTGACGCTGATCTTGGGATTGTCGAAATCGGGCTCGCCGGTCGACCAGTCCGGGGTCTCGGTGAAGGTGCCGCATCCGCAGGTGGCGCAGAAGCCGTGTTTGACCGTTCTCGAACCCCATTTGTAGAAGGTCACGTTTTCAGGCGGGCTGGTGAGCTTGAATTGCGACGGAACGTAGTAGGCCCAGAGCGACCCGCGCTTGGAGCAGAAGGAGCATGTGCATTGCGTCACGGTCTGCGGCGCTTCCGAAACCTCGAACGTCGTCGCCTTGCAGTGGCAGCTTCCTTTGATCGTCATCAAATCACCTCTCCGTTGTCCGCCGCCACGCCGGAATTCCCCTGGCGGCAGGGCAACATAAAGAAGCGATCCTGACAACTGTCTGCCGGCAGCTTCGGCAGATATCCTGCCGTGCTCGAAGTTCCTGCACGCTTCGCGTTTGCGTCGCGAAGTCTAGTAAGAAGGCGGCGGTACGAACAGGCAGATGGTCTTGCCTGCATCGAGCCCTGCCTGATGGGCGCACCAGTGGTACTCGCCATCAGGCGAGTTCTTGATGCGCTTGTCGGCATAAGCCACCACCTCGCCGGTGCCTTTTATGACGTAGCCTTCGGGCCGCTCGCTGATCGAAGATTGCGGCACCTCTTTGCAGTCGTAATTGGCGCAGCAGGCAAATGGGTAGCTCCAGCCCTGCGGCAACACCGCCGTGGGTTTGGCGTCGTGAGCAATGGCAGGCGCGCTCAGCACCGCGATCGCCCCTGTCGCGAACAGGGAAAACAAAAGTCGGCCAGCCGGTCGAACGGCTTGGGCCGATCTTGATTTGGCAGCAGACATCGAAGCATTCCTTTCGAGCATCAAGCGGTTTCGCTTGCCCGTTCCCGAAACGTATCTTCCCAGTGGCCGGATCGTCGGTCGCAGATATGCCGCATCCGGCCATAAATGCTTTTAACCCCAGCATAAAAGCTGAGCTGATTCCTTGGCCGGCGCAAGAAGTGAGCGCGCCTCGGAGCGCACCGGCTTCAGCATCGGCCAAAGAAAAGGGCGCGCGGCTTGCCTAATGAGAACCAGACGACAAGCCTGCGAGCAAGGTGCCTAAGAACGAAGTTCTGCTGACGGAGGTTCCCGCCGTCAGTCGTCGACATGTTCACGATATTGCGGCAGGTCGTCCGCAATCGTGAACCATGGCGCCTTGGAGCCGACGAAGATATGTGCAGTCGGGCGAATGCCTGGATCGTCCGTCAACGTTCCCATGGCGATATGGACGTGGGCACCCTCACGCACCAATGAATAGATGAGCGAACCGCATTGCCCGCAATGCGCGTCATGGCCGCTCTCCTCGCCGAAGATCAGCAACCTGTCGCCGCCCGCGGTGAGACGGAACTTGTCGCGCTCGATGCCGGCGAAGGATTTGAACGCCGAGCCCGTCGTGCGCCGGCAGTTCGAGCAATGGCAGTTCGCGGCGTAA
Source organism: Mesorhizobium montanum (assembly GCF_033977145.1). Lineage (NCBI taxonomy): Bacteria > Pseudomonadati > Pseudomonadota > Alphaproteobacteria > Hyphomicrobiales > Phyllobacteriaceae > Mesorhizobium > Mesorhizobium montanum. The sequence goes on from NZ_JAVIJF010000009.1 coordinate 23,638, forward strand.
ACGAATTCGTCCGCTACCTCATAGCGGACGGCGCCGCAAAAGCATTTTCCCGCTAGTGTTCGAGACACCGGCTTCCTCCGCCCCTGTTAAGCGCAGCCCTAGTCGAGGTCCGCCACCGCTTCGCCCGCGCCGCCTTCGATGCGATGCGAGAGCGAGGCTTCCATGAACTCGTCGAGGTCGCCGTCGAGCACGCTCGACGGCGAGGTGCTTTCAACGCCGGTGCGCAAGTCCTTCACCAGCTGATAGGGCTGCAGCACGTAGGAACGGATCTGGTGGCCCCAGCCGATATCGCTCTTCGACGCCTCGGTGGCATTGGCGACCGCCTCGCGCTTCTTCAACTCTTCCTCGTAGAGTCGCGAGCGCAGCATCTCCCAAGCCTTGGCCTTGTTCTTGTGCTGTGAGCGCTCGGCCTGGCAGGCGACCGCGATGCCCGTTGCGATATGGGTGATGCGTACGGCCGAATCGGTGGTGTTGACGTGCTGGCCGCCCGAGCCGGAGGAGCGATAGGTGTCGATGCGGACGTCGGATTCGGAAACGTCGATCTCGATCGTGTCGTCGATGACCGGATAAACCCAGACGCTGGCGAAGGAGGTGTGCCGGCGCGCGTTGCTGTCATAGGGCGAAATGCGCACCAGACGGTGGACGCCGGATTCCGTCTTCATCCAGCCATAGGCATTGTGGCCCTTGATCAGCACGGTTGCGGATTTGATGCCCGCTTCTTCGCCGTCATGGACTTCCAGCACCTCGACCTTGAAGCGGCGGCGCTCGGCCCAGCGCGTGTACATGCGCAAGAGCATCGAGGCCCAGTCCTGGCTCTCTGTGCCGCCGGCGCCGGCATGGATTTCGAGATAGGTGTCGTTGGCGTCGGCTTCGCCCGAAAGCAGGGTCTCGACCTGGCGGGCCTTTGCCTCGCCCTGCATCGAGCGCAGCGCCGCCTCCGCTTCCGCGATGACGCCTTCGTCGCCCTCTTCCTCGCCGAGCTCGATCAAGCCGATATTGTCTTCCAGCGCCTGCGTCATTCCCTTGACGGCGGCAATGCCTTCTTCCAGCTCCTGGCGCTCCCGCATCAGCTTCTGCGCTTCGATCGGATCATTCCAGAGGCTGGAATCCTCGGCGCGCGAATTCAGGTACTCAAGCCGCTTTACAGCCGGATCCCAGTCAAAGATGCCTCCTCAGCAGGGTTATCGCCTGCCTGATCTCGTCGACAATGTTGAGCGTTTCCGCACGCATGGCTTTTCGTTCTGTCCTGTTCTTTCGGTCTTTGCGGGATAGGCGCGATACATAGGCACGCCGTCGCGGTCTGTAAAGCGAAATGGGCCGGCGCTAACTGCCGGCCCATTTCGAACCCTGGTAACGTCAGTAGAGGCCGCCGCCGCCGTCCTGGATGGCCTGGTTGGCTTGCGGCGACAGCCCTCCGCCGGAGCCGTTCGAGCCATCGGCGCCCATGCCGATCACCCAGTAGCTGTCGGCCGGACCGGTGCCGGGCTTGAAAGCCTCGATGATGGTGTTCGGATCGCCTTCGGCGGCGCGCATGCCGGTCTTGCGGTTGATGGCGATCAGCTTCATGCCGTCCGGAACCTGGAAGTCGGTGTTCGGCTTGCCGTCGAGCGCGATGCGCATGAAATCCTTGAAGATCGGGGCCGCCAGGCCGCCGCCGGTGGCGCCGTGGCCAAGGCCGCGCGGGGTGTCATAGCCCATATAGAGGCCGACGACGAGGTTCGGGGTGAAGCCGATGAACCAGGCGTCCTTCTCGTCGTTGGTCGTGCCGGTCTTGCCGGCGATGTGGCGGCCGAGCTCGCCGACGGTGGCGCCGGTGCCGCGCTGGACGACGCCCTCCATCATCGAGGTGATCTGGTAGGCCGTCATCGGGTCGAGCACCTGCTCGGAATTGTCGACCAGTTCCGGCTCAGGCTGGTTCTTCCAGTCGGTGGCGTTGCAGCCTTCGCAGCCGCGCTCGTCCTGCTTGAACACCGTCTTGCCGTAGCGGTCCTGGATACGGTCGATGAGCGACGGTTTGATCGACTTGCCGCCATTGGCCATGATCGAATAGGCCGACACCATGCGCATAACGGTGGTTTCGCCGGAACCCAGCGCCATCGGCAGGTAAGGTGCCAGATGATCGTAGACGCCGAAGCGCTCGGCATATTCGACGACCAGCTTCATGCCCATGTCGTTGGCGAGCCGCACCGTCATCAGGTTGCGCGACTTCTCGATGCCGGAACGCAAGGTGGCCGGGCCCGCGACCGTGCCGTCATAGTTCTTCGGCGTCCAGGTGGTGTTGCCGCTCTGGATGGTTATCGGGCCGTCCATGATCACCGAGGCCGGCGTATAGCCGTTGTCGAGCGCCGCCGAATAGACGATCGGCTTGAACGAGGAGCCGGGCTGGCGCATCGCCTGGGTCGCGCGGTTGAATTCGGACTGCGCGTATGAGAAGCCGCCGACCATGGCGAGCACGCGGCCGGTATGCGGGTCCATGGCGACGAGGCCGCCCTCGACCTCCGGCACCTGGCGCAGCATGTAGGTGTCGTCAGAGCCGTCATTCTTCTGCACGAAGACGACGTCGCCGGGCTCCAGCACGTCAGCCGGAGATTTCGCCCTGACGGACTTGCCGTTGACGAAGTGGCGCATGGCAAAGCCCATGTCGTCCTTGCTGACGGTGCCCTGGACGCGTTCCTTGACGAGATCGCCGGAGGCCTGGCGCGCCGGCTGCAGGCCGATAGTCAGGCCGGAAGCCGAGCTGTCGAGCACGACGGCAAGCGTCCATTCCGGCACGTCCTCGAGACCCTTCACATTGCCAAGCGGCACGCCCCAGTCTCCCGAGACGTCGATATGCTTCACCGGCCCGCGATAGCCGCGCAGCATGTCGTATTTGAGCAGGCCGTTCTGCAACGACTTGCGAGCGATAAGCTGAATGGACGGATCGAGCGTGGTGCGCACCGACAGGCCGCCCTCGTAGAGCGCGTTTTCGCCGTAGCGGGCGATGATCTGGCGGCGGACTTCCTCGGTGAAATATTCGCCGGCGAACAGATAGGAGCCGTTGCGGCGCGGCGTCACGCCGAGCGGCTCGGCCTTGGCCTTGTCGCCTTCCTCGCGCGTCACGTAGCCATTCTCGACCATCTGGTCGATGACCCAGTTGCGGCGCTCGATCGCGCGATCGGCATGCTTGAAGGGATGATAATTGTTCGGGCCCTTCGGCAGCGAGGCGAGATAGGCGGCCTCCGCGACCGTCAGTTCGTTGACCGACTTGTCGAAATAGGTGAGCGCCGCACCCGCGACGCCATAAGCGCCGAAGCCGAAGAAGATTTCGTTGAGATAAAGCTCGAGGATGCGGTCCTTGGAATAGGCCTGCTCGATGCGGAAGGCCAGGATCATCTCCTTGATCTTGCGCTCATAAGTCTGGTCCGAGGTGAGCAGGAAGTTCTTCGCCACCTGCTGGGTGATGGTCGAAGCGCCGACCTGGCGCCGACCCGAGCCAAGATTCTGCAGGTTGACGATGATGGCGCGGCCGAGGCCGGTGATGTCGATACCGGGGTGATTGTAGAAGTTCTTGTCCTCGGCCGACATGAAAGCGGCCTTGACGCGGTCGGGGATGGCCTGGATCGGCAGATAGAGACGCCGCTCGCGCGCATATTCGGCCATCAGCGAGCCATCCGAGGCGTGAATGCGCGTGGTTACCGGCGGCTCGTATTTGGCCAGCACCTCATAGTCGGGCAGGTCCTTCGCCACATGGCTGATATAGATTGCGACACCGGCAGCCACCAGCAGCGCCAGCGTCGTGCCGATGCCAAAGAAATAGCCGATGAGACGAATCATGCCCGCTCCAGTCCGAGGTTCGGGAATTTCCTAAACGAAGCCGACAGTCGCGCAAGCTTCCCGAGGCGGTCCCAATCCGCAATCACAGACCCATGTCGCGACCATGTGGACAAAATACGGCAGCGCGAAATTTGAGGACTCGGTTCCTTGATAATAACGCCGGGTGTTGTCGTCATGCAACGCTGCTTGTGGTTGTAGACGTCCGGCGGTTGTGAGCGGGTGCGGCCGCTCAGCCACCCGTCGCGGTTCCGGCCTTGGCCGCGGCAAACAGGGCAACGGCGTTGGATATGCTTTGCGCAGCCTTGCCGCGCCAGTCGGCATTGAGCAGTTGCGCTTCGTCCTTGGCGTTGGAGAGATAGCCAAGCTCGACCAGAACGGACGGCACGTCCGGAGCCTTGAGCACCCTGAAGCCGGCCGAGCGCTGCGGGTTGTTGATGAGGCCGACGCTGGTCGACAGCTGGCCGACCAGCGTGTGGGCGAAGCTCATCGAGAAACCATGGGTTTCACGGCGGATCAGGTCGATCAGGATGTCGGTGACTTCCTTGTTGTCGTCCTCGATCTTCATTCCGGCGAACTGGTCGGACAGGTTTTCTCGGTCGGCGAGCGCCTGGGCCTGCGGATCGGAGGCCTTGTCCGACAGCGTGTAGACGGTGGCGCCGCGAAGACCTTTGACGGCGATCGTATCGGCATGGATCGAGATCAGCAGATCGGCCTCGTGCTGGCGGGCGATGCGCACGCGCTCGTCGAGCGGCAGGTACACGTCGTCGTCGCGCGTCATGTAGACGTCGTATTTGCCGGTCGCGGCCAGCTTGTCGCGCAACTCCTTGGCAAAAGCGAGCGTGACGTCTTTCTCGACCGTGCCGGCGGAGCTTTCGGCGCCGCCGTCGACGCCACCATGGCCCGGGTCGATAACCAGCGTGAAGCGATGGCCGGGCGCCGAGATCGGACCGGTACCGACCCGTTCGCCCTTTTGGGTGGAAACCGTCGAACCGGTCGTCAGCGATTGGTTGGCCAGAGCGTCGTCGAACTCCCGCTCGGAAGCTGCCGAAATATCGATGGCGATGCGGTAGCCGCTGCCGTCGTCATTCTCGAGCACGTCGAACTTGTCGACGGTGAAGGGCCCCTTGCCGGTGAGGATCAGGCGCGACCCATGTCCCTGATCGCCATAGCGAACAGCCCGCACAAGGCCGCGCGGCTTGAGGTCCTTGGCATCAAGAGCGAACCGCGCGCGTGGCAGATCGACGACCAGCCGATTGGGGCCGCGCAGCAGGAACCATTTGACGTCCAGCTCGCGGTCGAAGTTCACGACGATGCGCATCCTGGTGGCGTCGCCGGCCATCTTGTAGCCGGTCGCGCCAAGGGGGGCGTCGGCGCGCGCGGCGGCCGTGAAACACAACAGGACCCCCAGCAGCAAGACGGCCCAGGCCACGCGCGGGAAATGCGCCGCGGCCCCAGCTCTCTTGTCTGCGATGCCTGCCAGTCCCATCTCTTTCCAGTCGCTCCCGGTTTGGCGCATTGCGCCCGGTCTTCTCGCAGAGTGCCTGTCAGGCCGCCAACTCGATTAACGATTGGTATTCAGAGAAGGTTAACCAAGCCTTTCATGGAGTGGACGAAGGCAACTTCCCCTGCGGAAGCGCTTTTTGCCGGCATCCGAAATCGGGGTTGCCTTCCATCCCGCCAAATCATAAAAGCGACGTTGGATCACTGCAATCCTGGAACCGCTCGCCTCAGCAGTTTCCTGCCATAGGTCGGATGCAAAGGCGGCTCCTTTACCCTTCCAGGCTCAGGTGGTCGCGACGATTTTCGTAGGCGTGCCCTCGTGGCGGGGGAATCGCTTGCGTGAGGAAAACGGCCGGGTTTACCCCGCGCCGGCTCTTTAGTGAGCAAACAAGCTGGTCCGGCTCTACCCGGGCTTTGGTTCAAAAGGTTCTGCTGGGTGCCGATGGCTTCAAGCGCAATCATGGAAAGGTCCGCATCAAACCGCGCCATATTGGCTGCGGGCGGCACCGCCATTGCGCTCAAGCGGCGGCCGGCGGACATTCAATTATCCGGCATGCACACACATACAGACGCACAGCGGCGGGCTCTGCCACGCCAGCTATGGCTGTCGGCTGCCGGCAGGAAACAAAATAATGCCCAACAAAATGCTGATAGACGCCTCCCACCCGGAGGAAACACGCGTTGTCGTCGTTCGCGGTAACCGCATTGAAGAATTCGACTTTGAATCTCAGGACAAGAAGCAGCTCAAAGGAAACATCTACCTCGCTCGGGTAACCCGGGTCGAACCTTCCCTCCAGGCGGCGTTTGTCGAATATGGCGGTAACCGTCACGGTTTTCTCGCCTTCAGTGAAATTCACCCCGACTACTACCAGATCCCGGTCGCCGACCGTCAGGCTCTGTTGCGCGCCGAAGCGCAGGAGGCCGAGGACGAAGACGACGAGGAGGCCGATAGCGGCGAAGAGCAGCAGGCGCGCGATCGCGGCGGCCGGCGCAACCGTCGGCGCGGCGGCAAGAACCGCGACCGCGGCGAGCACAGGCACGCTTCCTCGGGAAATGAGGAAAGCCCGACCGAGGCCGTAGCCGTTGACGAAACCGCCGCCGAGGTTGCCGGGAGCGATGAAGCCGGCGGCGAGACCGCCGATGCCCCGGCAGAGAATGCCGAAACAGTCTCCGAGGCCGTCGAGGCCGCATCGGAAACGGCTGAAGAACCCGGCGCCGAGACTGGCGACGACGACGCCACGGACGACGAGGATGGCAAGCCATCCGAAGGTGGCTCCACCTCGATTGCCGCGAGCGTCGAAGCCGATGTGATTTCCGAGGCGGTCCCTCAGGCGGATCAGCCCGAGCAGACCGGCGAGGCCGCCGCCAGCGACAACGATCGCGGCATGCTGGAGGATGTCTCGGCCTCGCATTCGGACGAGCACGAGGTCGAATCGGTCGGCGCCGAAGACGCGCTCGAGGAGATTCGCAACCGCCGCAAGCCGGTTCGCCGCCAGTACAAGATCCAGGAAGTCATCAAGCGCCGCCAGATCCTGCTGGTGCAGGTGGTCAAGGAAGAGCGCGGCAACAAGGGCGCGGCGCTCACCACCTATCTCTCGCTTGCCGGCCGGTACTCGGTGCTGATGCCGAACACGGCGCGCGGCGGCGGCATCTCGCGCAAGATCACCAACGCGCAGGACCGCAAGCGCCTGAAGGAGGTCGTGGCCGACCTCGAAGTCCCGCAGGGCATGGGCGTCATCCTGCGCACCGCCGGCGAAAGCCGCACCAAGGCGGAGATCAAGCGCGACTACGAATATCTGATGCGGCTTTGGGAAAACGTCCGCAACCTGACGCTCCAATCGTCCGCCCCGGCCCTGGTCTATGAAGAAGGCAGCCTGATCAAGCGCTCGGTGCGCGACCTCTACAACAAGGATATCGACGAAATCCTGGTCTCCGGCGAAGACGGCTACCGCGAGGCCAAGGACTTCATGCGCATGCTGATGCCGAGCCACGCCAAGGTGGTTCAGCCGTTCCGCGACACCACGCCGATTTTCGTGCGCAACGGCATCGAGGCGCAACTCGACCGCATGCTGCAGCCGCAGGTGACGCTGAAGAGCGGCGGCTACATCATCATCAACCAGACCGAGGCGCTGGTTTCGATCGACGTCAATTCCGGCCGCTCCACCAAGGAGCATTCGATCGAGGAGACCGCACTCCACACCAATCTGGAAGCGGCCGAGGAAGTCGCGCGCCAGTTGCGGCTGCGCGATCTTGCCGGCCTCATCGTCATCGACTTCATCGACATGGAAGAGAACCGCAACAACCGCTCCGTCGAGAAGCGGTTGAAGGATCACCTCAAGAACGACCGCGCCCGTATCCAGGTCGGCCGCATCTCGCATTTCGGCCTGATGGAAATGTCGCGCCAGCGCATCCGCGCCAGCGTGCTGGAATCGACCATGAAGCCCTGCCCGCATTGCGGCGGCACCGGCCATGTGCGCTCCGATTCCTCCGTGGCGCTGATGGTCGTGCGGGCGATCGAGGAATTCCTGCTTAAGGATTCGCGCAGCCACATCATCGTGCGCACGCCCGCCGCGACCGCGCTTTATGTGCTCAACCACAAGCGCGCGAACCTGGTGGAGCTGGAAGCCCGCTTCGGCCTGACGATCACGATCGAGTCTGATGAAACGCTCGGCACCCAGCACTACGCGATCTTCCGCAGCGCCGTTGCCGAAAAGCCGGAGGGTTTTGTCGAGGTGCGCAGTCTGCCGGCTTATGTCGAGCCGGAGGAGCCCGAGGACGAGATCGTCGTCGAGGAGGAAGAGGAAGTTTCGGTCCAGGTCGAACAGCCGCGCCACCCGCAGCAGGGCCAGCAGCAGCGGTCCGAGGACGGCGAAGGCCGGGATCGCAAGCGCCGCAAGCGCCGGCGGCGGCGTGGCGGCAGGGATCGCGACCGCGAGCAAAATGGAGATGCCGCGGCTGCATCGACGGAAGCTGGCGAAGCCGATGACGATGCAACGGAACAGGCCGCCGAGGAGGTGACCGCCAGCGGCGAGGTCGTGGTGGCCGCTGCCGACGACGGTTCCGGCAAGAAGCGCCGGCGCGGGAAGCGCGGCGGCAAGCGCAACCGCCATGATGACGAAGCTTCCGAGGCGGTTGCCGGCGAAGCTGGCGGCGACATCGAGGGTGAAGCAGCGCAAGGCGAGGACGCTGTCATTGCGCCATCAGCCGCCACCCCTGCTGAAGAACCTGCCGCTCCGGCGGCGGCTAATGACGATGCCGAGGCAGTCGAGAAGCCGAAGAAGCCCCGCCGTTCGAGAGCAAAAAAAGTTGCCGAGGAAGCCGTGGCCGAGACGGTGTCCGAACCTGTGGCGGAAGCCCAGGCCGCGCCCGTGGCCGCCGAGCCGGAGCCGGCGGCGGCCGTTGCCGAGGCGGAGCCGGCCGCCAATGCACGTCCGGCGCGGCGCAAGCCGCAGTCGATCGATGCGCCGGTTGTTCCCGTCGTGTCGTCGACTGTAAGCGACGAGGCAAAGACGGAAGACAAGCCGAAGCGCGCCGGCTGGTGGCAGCGCAAGGGTTTTTTCTAAATCTTTCAGATCGTTAGACTGACCTTTTAAAAGAATCCCGCGCCGCATCCGGCGCGGGATTTTTCATTTCGCCGGCAGCCTTCAACGCAAAAACCGCTGCGCACTTTTCCTGGAATTGCTTTTAAGGCGCGAAGATCGACCAGTTCATCATCCGGGCGAGCTTCTCCAAGGCGATGGAGCCTAGCTTTGAGTTTCCGTTCTCATTGAGGCCGGGCGACCACGCGGCAAGCGAAGCCACTCCGGGCACGATGCCGAGAATGCCGCCGCCGACACCGCTTTTGCCGGGGATGCCAACACGGAAGGCGAAATCGCCGGAACCGTCATAGTGGCCGCAGGTCAGCATCAGGGCGCCGATGCGGCGTGCCCGCTCGGCCGACACGACCGAATGCCCGGTCGCCGGGTTCATGCCGCCGTTGGCGAGGAAGCGGCCCGCCATGGCAAGCTGGCGGCAGTTCATGGCAATCGCGCAATGGTGGAAATAGACACCCAGCGCGAGTTCCGGCGCATGATGGAGATTACCGAAGGATTTCATGTAGTTGGCCAGGGCGAAATTGCGATAGCCGGTGGCCCGCTCGGATGCCGCCACGTCGCGGTCGATGATGATCGTCTCGTCATCGGCGAGGAACTGGATGAAACGCAGGATTTCGCCGATCGCCTCGCGCGGCTGATGGCCGGCGAGCAGGACGTCGGAGACGACGATGGCGCCGGCATTGATGAACGGATTGCGCGGGATGCCGTTCTCGTGCTCGAGCTGGACGATCGAGTTGAACGGATTGCCGGACGGCTCGCGGCCGACGCGATGCCAGAGCGCATCGCCGACCTTGCCGAGCGCGAGCGTCAGCGTGAAGACTTTCGACACGCTCTGGATCGAAAAGGGTTGATCCGCATCGCCGGCAAGGATGACGCGACCGTCATTGGCGACGGCGGCGATGCCGAATTTCTTCGGATCGACCTTACCGAGTTGCGGGATGTAGGTTGCCACCTCGCCGCGGTCTGTGCGCTCCGCCATTTCGGCGGCCACTTCCGCCAATGCTTGCTCGAGTTCCGGCATGGCTTCTATTTCAGCCAGCGTTCGATGCGCGCCAGCGCCTCGACCATGTCGTCATGGCTGCCGGCATAGGAAAAGCGCATGGTGCGGTGCCCCTGCAGCGGGTCGAAATCGCGGCCGGGCGTCGCCGCGACATGCGCCTCGGCAAGCATTTTGCGCGCAAAAGCCATGCTGTCATTGGTATGGCGAGTGACGTCGCAGAAGGCGTAGAAGGCGCCGTCCATCGGTGCGGCGAGCGCGAAGCCGAGCTCCGGCAGACGTTTCATCAGAAGGTCGCGGTTCCAGGCATAACGCGCCTTCACCGTTTCCAGCTCCTCGGTCGCCTTGAACGCCTCGATCGCCGCGATTTGGGACAATTCCGGCGGCGAGATGTAGAGGCTCTGGGCGACGCGCTCGACCGGCCGCACCAGTTCTTCCGGCAGCACCATCCAGCCGATGCGCCAGCCGGTCATGCAATAATATTTCGAGAAGGAGTTGATCACCGTCACGCCGGCGCCATGCGCCAGAGCGGTGACATCCGGTGCCGTATAGGCCAGCCTGTGGTAGATTTCGTCCGAGATCACGGCGATGCCGAGTTCCTCGGCCGTCTTCACCAGCGCCGCAAGTTCAGCCGCCGGAATCACCGCGCCGGTCGGATTGGCGGGGCTGGCGAAAAGCACGCCCTTCAGCGGCTTCTCGCAATGCGCGGTTTTCAGGTGCTCGGCATGCATGTAGGCATCCGAACCGAGCTCGATCTCGACGATCTCGATGCCTAGCGCGGCCATGATGTTGCGGTAGGCGGGATAGCCGGGTGCGGCGATGGCGACGCGGTCGCCCGGATCGAACATTGCCAGGAAAGCGAGGTTGAAGGCGGCCGACGAGCCGGTCGTGACGGCAATGCGCGACGGCGCGATGTCGATCCCGTAATGCTCGCCATAATGCGCCGCGATCGCCTTGCGCAGATCGGCCAGACCCAGAGCGTCGGTATAGCCGATGCGGCCATGTCTCAGAGCCGCCGCCGCCGCTTGTCGGACACCGGCCGGCGCCGGATCCGACGGCTGGCCGACCGCCATCGAAACCACGGGCACGCCGGTAGCCTTCAGCCGGTTGGCTTCGGCCAGGATGTCCATGGCGTGGAACGGCTCGACTTCCCCCCGGCGCGAAAGCGAAACGACCATTTGACCTCTTCCAACTGCCTTATTCGGAGAAATTCCGGACGCAAGCCATTCCTGACTTGCCCTTGAACTGCCCTAGTTAAAGGACAGCGCCGCACAAATGCCCGATTGATGTGGAGACCACAAGCGCGCAGGAAGTTACCGGCGCCGACTTTTCATCTTTCGCCCGCTCGTCTACCAGTGGACCTTATGTTGAGCCGACCCCGACCATTTATTGGCGAATCGACCTCCCTCGGCCGAACCGCGCGCGGCTTTGCGACGCTTCTGCTTGCCGCCGCCGTCGCCGTCTCAAGCTCGGTCAGCGCCTTCGCGCAGAACGTGCCGGTGGTGCGCGACGCCGAGATCGAGGCGCTGGTGCGCGACTATGCCCGGCCGATCTTCAAGGCGGCGGGGCTTGCCAATGACGGCATCGACATCGTTCTGGTCAACGATCAGAGTTTCAACGCCTTCGTCACCGGACGGCGCCTGTTCATCAACACCGGCGCGCTGGTAACCGCCGAAACGCCCAACGAGATCATCGGCGTCATCGCGCACGAGGCCGGCCATATTGCCGGCGGACACCAGCAGAAATTGCGCGACCAGCTCGACCGCGCCAAGACCATGGCCATCATCGCCACGCTGCTTGGCGCCGGCGCCATGGTCGCCGGCGCCACTACCAACAGCAAGGGCCTGGCAGGTGCCGGCATGGGCGTCGCCGCCGGCGGCGGCGAGATGGCGCAGCGCTCAATCCTTGCCTATCAGCGCACCGAAGAGATCACCGCCGACCGCTCGGCGATCACCTATCTGAACGGCACCGGCCAGTCCGGCATGGGCATGCTCAAGACCTTCGGCCGCTTCCAGAGCGCGCTGTCGCTGGCCGGCACCCAGGTCGACCCCTACCGGATCAGCCATCCGATGCCGCAGGAGCGCATCGCCAACCTCGAAGTGCTCGTCAAGCAAAGCCCCTTCGTCGACAATGTCGACCCGCCGGCGCTGCAGCAGCGGCATGACATGATGCGCATCAAGATCGCCGCCTATATGCAGGGCCAGGCGGCCGTTGCGCGGCTGATGCGCAAGAACCCGACCAGCCTCGCCTCACGCTATGGCGACGCGCAGCAGACCTATCTCTATGGCAATCCGGGCGCCGCGCTGACCAAGACGGCGGCGTTGATCAAGGAGCAGCCGAAGAACCCCTATTTCCAGGAGTTGCGCGGCGACATCCTGATGAAGGCCAACAAGCCGCAGGATGCGGCGGAAGCCTATGCCAAGGCGGCCAGCCTCGATCCCGCGCGCTCCGGACTGCTGTTGGTCTCTCTCGGCCAGGCGCTGATGGCGGTCGGCACGTCCGATTCGCTGAAGAAAGCGGTCACCCAGCTCAACAACGGCGTCGGGCGGGACAAGGAAAATTCCGAAGCCTATCGCTTTCTGGCGCAGGCCTATGGCGAACAGGGTGATATCCCGGCCGCCGACCTCGCCACCGCCGAGGGTCATTACTATGCGGGCGACTACAAGAACGCGAAGATCTTCGCCATGCGTGCTCAACAGAAATTGAAGCGCGGCGAACCCCGCTGGGTCCGCGCTCAGGATATTATAAACTACACGCCATCGAACAAACTCAAATGAACCTCCCGGACGTCGGCGACGACCAAGGCGGACCGGAACAGGCAAAAGGAACGACGATCATGAACAAGGCAATCCTGCTTGGCACTGCTGGCGGTCTGGCGGTGGCGCTCGGCATGTTGGCCTTCGGCTTCGTGGCGGGAAGCCCGCAGGCGGCGAAGGCCGACACCGTGCAAGTGGCTCAGGTCACGTCCTCGACCGACATCAAGTCCTCCGCCGACACCAAGATCGATCGCAAGGAAGTCGAAGGCATCATCCGCGATTATCTCTTGAAGAATCCGGAAGTTCTGCTCGAGGTGCAGGACGCGCTCGAGGCCAAGCAGAAAGAAGAGCAGCGGCTCGCCGCGCTCGGCGTCATCAAGAATTCCAAGGCCGAGATCTTCAACTCCACCTTCGACGGCGTCGTCGGCAATCCGCAGGGCAAGGTCACGATCGTCGAGTTCTACGACTACAATTGCGGCTTCTGCAAACGCGCCATCGAAGACATGAAGGCACTGACTAAATCCGACCCGGACCTGCGCTTCGTGCTCAAGGAATTCCCGATCCTCAGCCCGGATTCGCAGAAGGCCAGCGTCGTTTCCATGGCGTTCCATTTGATGAAGCCGGAGAAATACGGCGAGTTCCACACCGCGCTGCTCGGCGGCCAGGGCCGCGCCACCGAAGCGACCGCGATCAAGGTGGCGCTTTCGCTCGGCGCCGATGAAGCGACGCTGCGCGAGAAGATGAAGGATCCCCGTATCGCCGAAACGCTCTCGCGCACCTATGACCTTGCGACGAAACTGTCGATCACCGGCACGCCGTCCTATGTGGTCGGCAACGAGGTGATCTTCGGAGCGCTCGGCCAACAGGTCCTGGCGGAAAAGATCGAGGAGGCAAAGAGCGCGCTTTAAGCGCCCGCGGGTGCAAAAGCCGGCCGCTGTGGACAGCGAAAGAACGCACTTGCGCTCTTTTCGCGGGCGGTTATGCCCATTATAGAGGCCCAGTGCGCCGGCTTGGGGTCGGCGTAGAACAAGGTCGGCATATTGAAAACGATTTTCGTCCTCAACGGTCCCAATCTCAATGCGCTCGGCAAGCGCGAGCCGGGGATATATGGCGGCAAGACGCTTGCGGCCATCGCCGAAGACTGCAAGGCGGCCGGCGCCACGCTCGGGCTCGAGATCGATTTTCGCCAGTCCAATCATGAGGGCGACCTGGTCGACTGGATCCAGGAAGCCGGCGACAAGGCGGCAGGCATCGTCATCAACCCCGGCGCCTACAGCCACACTTCGATCGCCATCCACGACGCCATCCGCGCCGTAGCACCCCTGCCCGTCGCGGAGGTCCATCTTTCCAACATCCACGCGCGGGAGCCCTTCCGCCACGTCTCCATGGTCTCGCCGGTCGCTGTCGGCATGATCTGCGGGTTCGGGCCGCTCGGCTACACGCTCGCGCTGCAGGCATTGGCGGCACGCCTGTGACCGGCCCCCAAACAGAAGGCTCGAAAATGTCGATAAAAAAGACCGGTGTTGACCAGCAGCTGATCCGCGATCTGGCGGGCATTCTGAACGACACCAACCTGACCGAGATCCAGGTTGAACTCGGCGATCTCAAGGTGCGCGTCTCGCGTCAGGCGCAGGCCATGCATGCGGTTGCCGCACCGCTCGCGGTTGCGGCCCCGGTGGCGGCCGCAGCGGCGCAGGCGGCGTCTGCGGCAGCGTCGGCCGACCTGTCCAAGAACGCCGTGCCTTCGCCGATGGTCGGCACGGCCTATCTGGCGCCCTCGCCCGATGCCAAGCCGTTCGTCGAGATCGGCCAGAAGGTGAAGGAAGGCCAGACGCTGCTCATCATCGAAGCGATGAAGACGATGAACCAGATCCCCTCGCCGCGCGCCGGCACGGTGACGGCGATCCTCATCGAGGATGCCCAGCCGGTCGAATACGGAATGCCGCTGGTGGTCCTTGAGTAGAGCCGGGAACAGCCAGGAGATGTTCCAGAAAATCCTCATCGCCAATCGCGGCGAAATCGCTCTGAGGGTGCTGCGCGCCTGCAAGGAGCTCGGCATCCAGACCGTGGTGGTCCATTCGACGGCGGATTCGGACGCCATGCATGTGCGGCTTGCCGACGAAAGCGTCTGCATCGGCCCGCCGCCCTCGCGCGAAAGCTATCTCAACATCCACCAGATCGTCGCCGCCTGCGAGATCACCGGCGCCGACGCCGTGCATCCGGGCTACGGCTTCCTGTCGGAAAACGCCAAGTTCGCCGACATCCTCGCCGCCCACAACATCACCTTCATCGGCCCGTCGGGTGACCATATCCGCATCATGGGCGACAAGATCGAGGCCAAGCGCACGGCAAAGCGGCTCGGCATCCCCGTCGTGCCCGGCTCCGACGGGGCGATCAACGACGACAAGGAAGCCAAGCGCGTCGCCGCCGAGATCGGCTACCCGGTGATCATCAAGGCCTCCGCCGGCGGCGGTGGCCGCGGCATGAAGGTGGCGCGCACCGAAGCCGATCTCGAGATCGCGTTGCAGACCGCGAAATCGGAAGCCGGCGCGGCTTTCGGCGATGACGCCGTCTATATCGAGAAGTTCCTGGAGAAGCCGCGCCATATCGAGGTGCAGGTGTTCGGCGACGGCGCCGGCCGCGGCGTGCATTTCGGCGAGCGCGACTGCTCGCTGCAGCGTCGTCACCAGAAGGTCTGGGAGGAAGCCAATTCCCCAGCGCTCAATGCCGAGGAGCGTTCGCGCATCGGCGGCATCTGCGCCACGGCGATTGCCGATCTCGGCTATTCGGGCGCCGGCACGATCGAATTCCTCTATGAGAATGGCGAGTTCTATTTCATCGAGATGAACACGCGCCTGCAGGTCGAGCATCCGGTGACCGAGGCGATCACCGGCATCGACCTCGTGCATGAGCAGATCCGCGTCGCTTCGGGCGGCGGGCTGTCGGTCAGGCAGGAAGACATCAAGTTCAACGGCCACGCCATCGAGTGCCGCATCAACGCCGAGGACCCGCGCACCTTCATGCCCTCGCCCGGCACGATCACGCATTTCCACACGCCGGGCGGCCTCGGCATCCGCGTCGATTCCGGCGTCTATTCCGGCTACAGGATCCCGCCCTATTACGACAGCCTGATCGGCAAGCTCATCGTGCATGGCCGCAACCGCGTCGAATGCATGATGCGGTTGCGCCGCGCGCTCGACGAGTTCGTCGTCGACGGCATCAAGACGACGCTGCCGCTGTTTCGGGACCTTGTCGGCAATCCCGACATCGCCAACGGCGACTACGACATCCACTGGCTGGAAAAATACCTGGCCAAGGGTGAGTAGCACGGGGATGCGATGACCCGCCCCTACGCGCCAGGCTATCGCATACCGACCGACCTGTTGTTGAGGGCCTACGCCTCGGGCGTCTTCCCGATGGCCGAGAGCGCCAATGACCCGGAAGTGTTCTGGGTGCGGCCGGAAACGCGCGGCATCATTCCGCTGGACGGATTCCACACGCCGCGCAGCCTGAAGAAGACGGTCCGCAAGCACCCGTTCGACATCCGCTACGACTTCGATTTCGAGGCAACGATCGACGGCTGCGCCGAAAAGCGCGATGAGCGCCGCTCGACCTGGATCAACGCGCCGATCCGCGAAGCCTATGTCGAGCTCTATCGCCTGGGCCATTGCCATTCGGTCGAAGCGTGGCGCGAGGACCGGCTGGTCGGCGGCCTCTATGGCGTCTCGCTCGGACGCGTGTTCTTCGGCGAAAGCATGTTCGCCAGGGAGACAGATGCTTCGAAGACCTGTCTCTACTATCTCGTCGAACGGCTGAAGGCGCGCGGCTTCGCGCTGCTCGACACGCAGTTCACCACCGAACACCTCAAGCGCTTCGGCGCCGTCGACGTGCCGCGTGGCCAGTATGAAAAGCTGCTGGCCGAGGCGCTGAAGGGCGAGGCCGTCTTCTACCCTTGAGCCTCAGTCTCTAACGGCGTCTGCGCATGGAACATCATCTTCCAGCCGTCGGCGCGATGGACATAGCCGGTGCTGACCAATGCCGCGTAAGGCTCGCCGTCTTCGCGCGTTGCATGAGCCTCATAGGTCAGCATGACGATGTCGCTGCCGGGTTCGACCATGCCCTTCAGCTTGATGTCAAGGTCGCGCCACTTATTGGGCTTGGTTGCGGTCCTGGCAAGATCGGCATTGGTCATGGCCTGGGCCATCCGCGGAAACGCGACAAGGCACTCCACGTCCGCGTTGGCCTCATAGTAAGCGCTATCCCCGATCCAGAACCCTCTCTCCAGATCGAGGAGCTCTTCCTTGTTGGCGGTAATCGGCCTGCTCTTGGCCATCATCGAGCTCTCCTCGGCGTCCGCTATCCAGAAACGGGTAGCGAAAAGGAGGGTTCCGAAAAATCAGTTCGAATCGGTCGTGCCGTCCGGGTCCGGCGTCGCGTCGGCAGGTGCGGCTTCTGCCGGCGGGGTTGCGGTTGCCTTCGGTTTGGCAGCCTCCGTCTTCGGCTTGGCCGTATCGGCCTTGGCCGCGGTCGGCGGCGGCACATCGGACTTCTGCTTGCAGCCCTTGAGCCAGACGTCATAGACGGCGTGCTCGACGGCGTTGAGGCCGGGGCTTTCGGCAAACATCCAGCCGGTGAAGATGCGGCGGATCTTGCGGTCAAGCGTGATCTCGTCGACCTCGACGAAGGAATCGGTCTTGGGCTGTTCCGTATCCGGCCGCGAATAGCAGACGCGAGGCGTCACCTGCAAAGCGCCGAACTGCACGGTCTCGTCTACATAGACATCGAAGGTGATGATGCGGCCGGTGATTTTGTCGATGCCGGCGAACTCGGCCACCGGATTGGTGATGCGGTCGGAGGCCGCAGGTGCTGCGGCCGGCGCCTGCGCGGCGGCGAAGACCGCCGTCGGGGCAACCAGAATGGACGTCGCCGCGATCAGCGCCTTTGAAATTTGGCCAAAAGATCTCATGCAAAATACCGGTGGTTGTGCCCGGGTGATTCTTCAGAGCCCAAGGCTAATCATGGCTGCGCAGTCGGCAAGCAGCTAAATGCCAATTGTGGCGATAAAGGACCGAAGCGGCGCCTTAGATTACGATCCGGGATTACGATCCCGGCGTCCAGGCGTCATAATCGCCGGTCACCTGCGGGCGATGCTGGTTGGTCAGGATCGAACCCTTCGGCCGATAGGCCGACGGTGTCCCGGTTGGATTCGCCTGATGCGGCTTCTGCCATTCGCGCGGCTTGTAGCTCTCACTGGCGGGAGCTGTGTCGACGCGGTGGTGGATCCAGCCATGCCAACCCGGCGGGATCTTCGAGGCTTCCGAATAGTCGCGATAGATGACCCAGCGACGGGTGCGGCCTTCCGAATCGATGCCGCCCTCGTAATAGACGTTGCCGGCTTCGTCCTCGCCGACCTTCTTGCCGAAGCGCCAGGTGTGGAAGCGGGTGCCGAGCGTCTGGCTGTTCCACCAGGTGAAAAACTGCAGCAGGAAAGTTTTCATCCAGATCCTCACGGCGGCAGCGGCTGCGCCTTTATCCTGCTTATGGCGTTCCGCCACCGCGAAGGCAAGGGTTTTGCCATGGCGTGAGTATAAACGCTTCGTGCGCTAAATCGATACAACCGTGCTGCCGGCGACAGCGCGGCTTGCCAAGCGCTGCCGGTCTTTCTAAAGCTCGACCCGCCTCGTTTTGGGGGCGCCTTGAGGGAGGTGACGATTGACCCGTGATCCGTCCGCCGACAGCCGGATCAACGCCGAAGACATCCGCCGCCGCAAGGGCGGCGTGCCGATCGTCTGCCTCACCGCCTATACCTACCCTGTCGCCCGCCTGCTCGATCCGCATGTCGACCTGCTCCTGGTCGGCGACAGCGTCGCCATGGTCCTGCACGGCCACGCCACGACGCTTGGCGCCTCGCTGGAGATGATGATCGCCCATGGCCAAGCCGTGATGCGCGGCTCGGCCAAAGCCTGCGTCGTGGTCGACATGCCGGCCGGCAGTTACGAAACCTCGCCGGCCCAGGCCGCGGCGTCGGCGAGGCGTATCGCCGAGGAAACAGGCTGCCAGGCCGTGAAGCTCGAAGGCGGCGTCGACATGGCCGCCCAGATCGCAGCGATCGTTGCCGAAGGAATCCCGGTCATGGGCCATATCGGCCTGCAGCCGCAGTCGGTGGAGAAGGATGGCGGCTACAAGATCAAGGGCCGGACGCAGGAAAATATCGCTGCCCTGTTCCGCGATGCCGAGGCGGTGGAAAAGGCCGGCGCCTTCTCGGTCGTCATAGAGGGCACGATGGAGGCGGTGGCCGCGAAGCTGACCCATCATATTTCCATACCGACCATCGGTATCGGCGCCAGCGCCGACTGCGACGGCCAGATCCTGGTGATCGACGACATGGTCGGCATAACCGTCGACCGCGTGCCGAAATTCGTCAAGGAATACGCGGATTTGCGCAGTGTGATCGCGGATGCCGCGGCGCGCTACGCCGCCGAGGTGCGCAGCCGCGCCTTTCCCAGCCCCGACCACGTCTTCACGACGGCATCCGGCAAGGACGAGACATGAACGGGCCAACCGTCGTCGACAGCGTCACCGCCCTTCGCGCGCAGGTCCGGGACTGGCGGCGGGCCGGTCTCAGGGTCGCCATGGTGCCGACCATGGGCGCGCTGCATGAAGGCCATGTCTCGCTGGTCAGGATCGCGCTCGAACGGGCCGAGCGCTGCGTCGTCTCGATCTTCGTCAATCCGACCCAGTTCGCGCCGACGGAAGATCTCGACAAATACCCGCGCCAGCTGGCGCGGGATCTCGACCGACTGCGGGATGCCGGCGCGCATCTCGCCTTCACGCCACGCGTGAGCGAAATGTATCCCGCCGGCTTCGCCACCAAGATCTCGGTGGGCGGCCCCTCCGGCGGCCTCGAAACGGATTTCAGACCGAGTTTCTTCGACGGCGTCGCGACCGTGGTGGCCAAGCTCTTCATGCAGGCGGCGCCCGATTGCGCCGTGTTCGGCGAGAAGGATTACCAGCAGCTTTGCGTCGTCAGGCGGCTCTGCCGCGATCTCGACCTGCCCGTCGAGATCGTCGGCGCGCCGACCGTGCGCGACGCACACGGTCTCGCCATGTCGTCGCGCAATGCCTATCTCGGCGAGGCCGAGATCGAAATCGCGCGCAAGCTGAACGTGATCCTGCGCCAGACCGCCGAGGAACTCGCGACCGGTGCCGATGAGACCAAAGCCACCGGCGATGCCGCGAAGGCGCTAATCGAGGCGGGCTTTCAAAAGGTCGACTACGTCACCGCGCGGCAGGCCATGACGCTCGCGCCCTGGCAGCGTGACCGCAATGGCCGCCTGCTCGCGGCAGCCTGGCTCGGCACGACCAGGCTGATCGACAATGTGGAAATCCTTCCCGGCTGAGGCTCGCTCCGGCCGAGTTCCGCGCTACTCTTCCGACGGCATATGCAGATACATCGACTGGATGCCGACGCGGCCCGGCCCGGTGAAGCGGTTGACGACGAAGTTCATGTTGGCGCCGAAGAAGCCGCTGGAAAGGCGGTCGATCCTGGTGTCCATCCTGACCGAGGCATCCTTGAACAGCCAGCCGCCCGGCTCGATGTCGATGGTTTCGCCGGGCGCCAGCACCTTTTCAAAGACGTTGCCGTAGCCGTGCAGCCAGACGATGCCGTCGCCTGTCTCACCACGGAAGCGGTCGATGAAGAACCCGCTCTGGCCGAACAGCATCGTCCCAATGCCGCGCACGCGCTCGAAGGTGTAGTCGACGCTGGCGGTGGCGGCGAGAAACTGGTGCTCGCGCACCTGGATCTCCTCGCCGCGCCGAAGATGGATCGGCACGATATGGCCCGGTCCGTCACGGCTGAAGGCGATGATGCCCGGCCCTGACGCCTCGGTGACGAATACCTGCATGCCGGCGATCATGCGTTTCAGCGCGCCCTTCAGCGATTTCAGGCCGATGGTGATCGTGGTGTTCTTCCACAACAGGATGTGGTGCTCGAAATAGACCGGCATGTTGGTCACATCGACCGACAGCACTGGCACAAGTTCGCCGGCGACGTGATAGGTCACGCCGCCAAAAGTCTCGTCCGACACCTCGGTCGGCATCAGTTCCGGCAAGCTCGGCATGGTATTTCCCCCCGCGCCGCCCTGTGTGCGTGTCTATGTGTGCGTGTCGATCTATTTTGGCTTCCGCACAGGTCGGCTGCAGCAGCTTTGGTGCCACACAGTCGGGCCGTCAAACGAAAACAGACACCTGCCGGGCCGCTCGCGCGAAGGTGATCCAAGGATAGGCGAGGCAGGCGGAGGTCAGCCGGCAAGAGGCCGGCGATAGACGAGCGCCGGCTCTCCCGAGGCACCGGCGTGCTCGCCGAGATCAGCGGATATCACGAAGCCGTTCGCCTCGTAGAAGGCGATGGCGCGTGTGTTCTGCTCTTCCACCTCAAGGCGGATGGCATGGGCTTCGGGGAAACTTTCGATGACCTCATCCAGCAGCATGCCGCCAATGCCCCGTCCCTGCAGGCTTGGAAGCACGTAGAGCTGCTTCAGCGCGATCAGCTTGCCGCCATCGACAGCTTCGGCAAAGGCCACGCCGCCGATGCGCTTGCCGTCGTGGGCGACAAGAAACTCGCTGTTCGGCTTCGCCAGCCGCGCCTTCAACGAGGCGACCGAGTGCCACTCATCGGTGATCGCGGTGACCTTGTCGGCGCCGTAGATCGCGTCATAGGTCGCGTGCCAGGTCTCGACCAGCAATGCCCGGATTGCAACGAGATCGCGATCCCCGGCGGTGCGGACGAACATGACGCTATTCAATGCCGAGCTTGGCCTTGACCAAGTCGTTGACCGCCTGCGGGTTGGCCTTGCCGCCGGTCGCCTTCATGACCTGGCCGACGAACCAGCCGGCCATGGTCGGCTTGGCGCGCGCCTGCTCGACCTTGTCCGGGTTGGCGGCGATGACCTCGTCGACCGCCTTCTCGATGGCGCCGGTGTCGGTGACCTGCTTCATGCCGCGGCTCTCGACGAGCTCACGCGGATCGCCGCCCTCGTTCCAGACGATCTCGAACAGGTCCTTGGCGATCTTGCCGGAAATCGTGCCTTCCTTGATCAGGTCGATGACGGCGCCGAGCTGTTCGGGCGAAAGCGGAGCATTTTCAATGTCCTTGCCCGCTTTGTTCAGGGCGCCCAGCAGATCGTTGATGACCCAGTTGGCGGCGAGCTTGCCGTCGCGCCCGGAGGCCACCTTCTCGAAATAGTCGGCGATCGGCTTCTCCGACACCAGCACCGAAGCGTCGTAGGTCGACAGGCCGAGCGACGCAATCAGCCGTGCCTTCTTGTCGTCCGGCAGTTCCGGCAGGTGCTTTGCCAATGCATCGACATAGGCCTGATCGAACTCCAGCGGCAGAAGATCGGGATCAGGGAAATAGCGATAGTCGTGCGCCTCTTCCTTGGAGCGCAGCGAGCGGGTCTCACCCTTGGCCGGATCGAACAGACGGGTCTCCTGGTCGATCTTGCCGCCGTCCTCGAGGATGGCGATCTGCCGGCGCGCCTCGGATTCGATGGCCTGGCCGATGAAGCGGATCGAGTTGACGTTCTTGATCTCGCAGCGTGTGCCGAATTCGCCGCCCGGCCGGCGCACCGAGACGTTGACGTCGGCGCGCAGCGAGCCCTCGTCCATATTGCCGTCGCAAGTGCCGAGATAGCGCATGATCGTGCGCAGCTTCGTCACATAGGCCTTTGCCTCGTCGGCCGAACGGATGTCGGGCTTGGAGACGATCTCCATCAGCGCAACGCCGGAGCGGTTGAGGTCGACATAGGACATGGTCGGATGCTGGTCATGCATCGACTTGCCGGCATCCTGTTCCAGATGCAGGCGCTCGATGCCGACCTCGATATCCTCGAACTCGCCCTGGCGGTCGGGCCCGACGGAGACGATCACCTTGCCCTCGCCGACGATCGGCTGCTTGAACTGCGAGATCTGGTAGCCCTGCGGCAGGTCCGGATAGAAATAGTTCTTCCGGTCGAAGACCGACTTGTGGTTGATCGCGGCCTTCAGCCCGAGCCCGGTGCGGATCGCCTGCTTGACGCATTCCTCGTTGATGACCGGCAGCATGCCGGGCATCGCCGCGTCGACGAGGCTGACATTGGCGTTGGGCGCGGCGCCGAACGACGTCGAGGCGCCGGAGAACAGCTTGGCTTCCGAGATGACTTGCGCATGCACTTCGAGCCCGATGATGATCTCCCAGTCGCCAGTGGCGCCGGAGATCAGACGTTTTGCGTCGGGGGTGCGGGTGTCGATGATGCTCATGGAGGCCTGCGTGCTCGCGAAACGTGACTTTCACGTCTAAAGTGAAAGTCACTCGCTAGTGCAAACCGCCTTGCGAGACAAGCGCAAAGCCGCGCGCCGTCCTTCCGCGGCCACCTCAAGCGGTGGCGATATAGGCCCTGATCTCCTCGGCTTCGCGCTCGACGTCCTCGATGCGGCGCTTGACTACGTCGCCGATGGAGACGATGCCGTCGAGCTGACCGCCCTTTTCCACCGGCAAATGGCGGAAGCGGCCTCTCGTCATGATCTCCATGACCTCGTTGACCGTGTGGTTTTCGTTGCAGATCTTGACCTTCGGCGTCATCGCCGAGCGCACCGCGATGTCGAGCGCGGCGGCGCCCTCCTTGGCCACCACCCGCACGATGTCGCGCTCCGAGAGGATGCCGACGATCTTGCGGTCGCCATTGGTGATGACGAGCGCGCCAACCCGATGCTCGGCCAGCATACGAATGGCCTCACTCAGTTTTTCATTGGGCCCGAGCGTGAACACGTCATGGCCCTTGCTTTCAAGAATTGCCTTAACCGTCATGGCGTCCTCCACTGCCTTTGGCGCCGGCTCCCGCCCCGACCGGCTTTCGTGCCGGCGCCCTTAGGAAGACACCGGGTGGTTTAAAGCGCGTCGAAGCGCGCTTTAAGTTTGTGTTTTGATGCATGTCGTTTTCCCAAAACTGCGACATGCATTGGCAACATCGTGCGCCGTGATTGGTTGCATTTCAAGTGGAAGCGGGTCTCAGACCTGCGGCTGAGGGCGGTCGAAAAACCGCAGCCCGAAAAAGCCGGCGACGAAGCCGCCGATATGGGCTTCCCAGGCGATCTGGCCTTCGATGCCCGGCGCGAAGCCCAGCAAGCCGGTGCCGAGATTTATGACCATCCAGACGCCCAGGAAGGTCATGACGCCACGCGAGCGCAAAACCGCCGCGATGGGCAAGGGTTCGCCGGCGAAGGCCGCCCCGCCGGACAAACGGTCGACGCGGAAGCCATATCGCGCCGCCGCGCCCATCATGCCGGAGATTGCACCGGACGCGCCGACCAACGGCACCTCGCCGAGCGGATGGAGCGCCCAGAAGAGTGCAACCGAAGCGAGGCTTGTGACCGCGAAGAACAGCGCGAAGCGCGGCGTGCCAAGTCGATTGGCCAGAGGTGAACCAAAGGCGGCAAGCCAGATCATGTTGATCAACAGATGAGCCACGCCGCCATGCAGGAACGCATAAGTGAAGGGGCTGGAAAAGGCATAGAAATCAAGGTCGTATCGGCCGGAATAACGAATGGGAACGAAGGCCGCGCGAACGAGCAGGGCGAAATCCTGGTCATCGGTGAGCAGATAGACGCGCACCAGATGGACCGCGATGCAAATGCCGATCACTGCCAGCACCGCGGGCGGCAGGTTGAATACAGGTTCGCGGCGCGGCTCAGGGGCCTCGTCCGGCAGCGGTTCGGTTTCAGAAGGACTTACCGGCTCGCTCATTCACATCGGTTCCAGGGATTCGATGCCCGAGCATCTAGAGCAAAGCGAACTGGAACGGGAATTTTTCTCCGCACGCCTGCGCCCGTCGTGTCGCCCCACATGGCCGGGCACCGCCGCTTTCGCCTGGTCACATGGCCGGAGGCACCAGTTCTTGGGACTTGAGCGGCGCCGGTCCTTCAGTGGACACCTGGATGGGCTCGATTTCGCACGGTCCAGAGAAGCTCTTGGAAGCCCTAGCGCAACTCGCGCTTGACCGGTTTCGGCAAGATGTCGTCGACGACGTTCGGCAGCACGGCTTTGACCTCGGTGCTCTCTAGCAAGGCGCCAATGGCGCCAGGATCTCCACTGACGGACGCGGAGTTGGCCGAAGGACGCACCTTTCCCAATGTCACCGCGCCAGGTTTTCCTACGCTGCGTTCGGCCTGCTCGATCACGCGCGAAACGGTCTCCGGCAAGGCTGCGGCGGCGACGTCGTCGTTAAAGAAAACCTGTGCACTCACCGGCTTGCCGGAGCGCGCCTGACGCTCCAGCTCGTCCTTGATCGCCGCCGGGCTCCATTCCTGAGATGTCTTTTCCTCGGCCATCTTTGCCAGCCTCCGGTCTGCCTGCAGCAATATATAGGGCCGACTTTGAAAATGACAGGATCGTCGTCTTCGACGGCCGCGAATCCGAAATTCGCCGGCGCGCTGAGGGCGATGCGAATTTCGGAGCCGCCGCACGGCGGAGGCCCGTGCATCCTTTGGCAGTGCAGCAGCTACACTCTGGCGGCCGCCACTTTCCTGCGAGCCGGTTCGCCGGCGCGGGTCTTCGCAGACTTGGTTTTCGAAACCGCCCTCCGCGAAGCCGAGGCGACGACTGCACCCGCCGGCAATGGCGAGCCCGTCAGCAACTCGAAGGCGCGCCGCACATCGGGCAACCCGCGATTGCCACGTGCCTTCAGCATACCCGCCGGCAGGGTGCAGGAGCCGATAATTGCCTGTTCGATCTGGTCGATGGTCGCGGTCGGCTTGGCCTGTTTGAGCAGCGCCGCCAACCCCGCGACATGCGGCGTCGCCATCGAGCTACCGTCCATTTCGGCGAATCTTCCACCCGGGATGCAGGACAGGATGCCGACCCCAGGCGCCACAAGATCCGGCACCAGCGGATCCGCCGGGCGGTCGAATTTCTGGCTGCTTGAGAACGACGCCACCGTGTCCGACTGATCCATCGCGCCGACCGAAAGCACGTTGTCGTAATTGCCAGGCGAACGGCTGGTCAGGGGACCTTCGTTGCCCACCGCAAAAACCGGCAGCACGCCGGCCGCGCGCAGCGCGTTGATGATCTGCTGGAATGCGGGCGTGAAGCCGCGCAGGCCCAGCGACATGCTGAGGATGGGGCACTTCTTTTCAATGATCCAATCCATCCCGGAAAGAATCCGGTCGATCACCTGGCCGCCTTCGATCACCATGGCGCTGGCAATCTGCGCGCCCGGCGCGATACCGAAGGCGCCCTTCTCTCCCGCCCGCCCGACAATCGTGCCCGCCGTGTGGGTACCATGTTCGTCGCTGTCATGCGGCTTGGCACCGGGAACCTTGTCACCGGCTAGGTCGAACTCGGCGAAGTCGAAGATGGCGCCCTTGAGAGCCGGATGCTCGCCGTCGATGCCCGTATCGAGATGGCCGACGACGACGCCCTTGCCGTCGAATCCGGCATTCCACATATCCTCTACGCCCAGCCGGTGCAGCCCCCAGCTAATCACTTTCCTGGCCCGTGCCGGCCGGACGCTCGTCGGCCGGATAAGGCTGAGTTCCGGCGCCTTGACGATGCTCGCCGCCGTTGGATTGGTCTCGAGGCCGGCTATTCCGGCTGCATCGACAAAGCCGGTGGCGAGGCCCAGGTGGGGATAGACGCGCATGCGGCGCGTGGCCGGGTCCACGGCGCGTCGGAAACTGCGGCTGGCGGATGCCCGCGCGTCGAGCGCAAGGCTTTCCTGCTGCGCTTCGCTGGGCACGATGAAATGATCCCGCAAATCCGCCTCGGCGGCGAGTGACGCCGAACTGTCGACGCCGCCCTTGGCGCCCGCGGCAAGACCGGCGCCAAGCGCGGCCGGGCTGAGCGTTACAATGACCTTCGCGTAACCGACCGACGCGATGGTTTCTGCGATGTCCTGATTGGCCATGATTTCCTCCCGTTTGAGATATCAAGCTGCCTTTGCACTACTGCACTGCTGCTGATGGGTGGACGCTAGCCTCGGCGGGCCGCGTCAATCTGGTCCCCGGCGAAGTGATGCCAGTGACCACGAGGCGCGCCTATTAACTTCTTAATTCGATTTCTAAAAATTCAGATTGACCGCAAGCGTTTTCGAACTTATCCGGCGTTCCCTCGCCATTCTAGTCAATCGATTTATCACGCAATGTGAAATTATTCACATATCAAAATATCTTCCAAAGCAACAGTTGCTTCGCGCGTGCGTCAATGTTTTTTCCGACACAACATATAGCAAATATTCCTAACAGAACTGCTTGAGGGAGGCAATCATGCAGTACATCCGCGAGGACGTATGGGAACTTGGCAATGACTGGGCGGCGCCGATCCTGTGGTACGCGCGGGGCGTCGCGGCGATGAAGTCGCGGGCGCTGGCCGTGCCGACGAGCTGGCGCTTTTATGGCGCAATCCATGGCATCGACCGGCCGCTCTGGAAGGCGCTCGGTTATCTGAGTGCGGCCGATCCGCTGCCGCGCAGCGCCGACGTCAAGCGTTTCTGGCAGCAGTGCCAGCACGGCAGCTGGTATTTCCTGCCATGGCATCGCGGCTATCTCCTGGCCTTCGAAGCAAACATCCGCGATGCGGTGATCAAGCTCGGCGGGCCGAAGGACTGGGCGCTGCCATACTGGAATTACTTCAAGCCGAACCAGTTCAAGCTGCCGCCTGCCTTCGCATCACCGAACTGGCCCGACGGCAAGGGCAACAATCCGCTTTTCGTCCCGCAACGCTACGGACCCAACAGCGACGGCAAGGTCTATGTGCCGGTCGACCAGATCAATCTCGATGCAATGAGCGATCCGGACTTCACCGGTGTTTCGAGCGGCGGCAGCCCCGGCTTCGGCGGCATCGACACCGGCTTCGAGCATGGCGGGTCGACGCATGGCGGCATCGAGACGCAGCCGCATGACTGGGTGCATGGCCTTGTCGGCGGCGAGAATCCCAAACCGCCCCACCTGCCCGGCCTGATGTCCGACCCGGACACTGCCGGGCTTGATCCCATATTCTGGTTGCATCATGCCAACATCGACCGGCTATGGCAGGTATGGCGGCAAAATCCCCTCACCGACATCGACCCGACCGACGCCAACTGGCTCAAAGGTCCGGGCAGTGTCGGCGAGCGCATCTTCTCCATGCCGATGCCGGGCAACGTGCCGTGGAACTACACCCCGGCCGACATGGTCGATCTGGCGAAGCTCGGCTATAGTTATGACGATCTGTCACCAGCCACGGCCGGGCTGATCGCAAGCCTGCGGCTGGAGAGGCTGGGCGCGAGCGCCGCAGCTGCGAATGTGACCGAGGGAGCACCGGCTATGGCAAGCGGGAAGAATGTCGAGCTGGTTGGCGCCAATCGCAAGGCGTTGCCAATCAGCGGCGACCAGGTCAGCACGTCCGTCCAGCTCGATGCGGGCATGCGCAACAAAGTATCGGCGAGCCTTGCGGCAGCGGCCACGAGCGGCACGCCCGACCGCGTATTCCTCAACCTCGAAAATGTCCGCGGCCTGTCCGACGCGACGGCATTCCACGTTTATGTCGCGCTGCCCGAAGGGGCCAACCCCGCCAACTATCCCGATCGGCTGGCGGGCAGCATCGCCTTGTTCGGCGTTCGCAAGGCGAGCCTTGCCGACGGGGAACATGCGGGAAAAGGTCTGACCTTCGTGCTGGAGATAACGAAGATCGTTGACGCGTTGCACCTCGGGAATGCGTTCGACGTCAACACGCTCGACGTTCGCATCGTGCCGACAAAGCCTGTCCCCAAGAGAGCAAAGATCACCATCGGGCGCGTCAGCATCTTCCGCCAGGGCGGTTGAGCGGAATTTCGCCATGACGCCAGCCGGCCTTGAGCGCCTGCGTATCCAGGCGCCGGTGCTGTCGATCAGCGCAGGCGCCTGGATTCTCGTTGCGATGGAGGCGACGGGGATGGCGCTCCCCGCTTTTTGCTCGACCGGAGCGCTGTGGACAGCACCCTCCGCTTCGCTCGATCTGGTCCTGGCGCTCAATCCGCCAGGATCGCTCGCGGCCGGCTGGGCGCTGATGCTTGCGGCCATGATGGCGCCTTTGCTGATCGTGCCGGTACGCCACATCCGCGATCGCTGCCTGCCCCGAGGCCGTGCGCGTGTCGTGGCGCTGTTCGTCGCCGGCTATGCCACGAGCTGGATGGTTGCGGGCGCCATGCTGCTGGCCCTTGCTATCGCGATGCGACTGGCCGTGCCCCGGGCGTGGCTGCCGCTGAGCGCCGCGGCGCTGCCAGCCCTTGTCTGGCAGATTTCACCCGCCAAGCAGATTTGCCTCAATCGTTGCCACCTTCAGCCGGAATTGGCCGCGTTTGGATTGGCGGCCGATGTGGATGCCCTCCATTTCGGCCTGACCCACGGCATCTGGTGCGTAGGCTCCTGTTGGGCATTGATGCTTTTGCCGCTGCTGGTTCCGCACGGCCATGTCGCCACCATGGCCGCTGTGGCACTATGGCTTTTCAGCGAGCGTCTGGAGCGACCGACGTCGCCACGCTGGATTTGGCGCGGCCCGGGCAAAGCCATCCGCATCGTGGCCGCAAGGGCAGGGATGCGGCCCCGACACAGGTGACGGAGCGATCGCGGCGCTTCTGATCGGCTGGGCCTCAACGGCGAATCGCCAAGCGAATCGCGAATCAAAAAGAAGGCCGTCCAGGATTTCCCTGAACGGCCGGCCGAGCCCCCTGCTCCCCATAACTTGACTGAAAGTGCTGCCGATCGCTGCTGAAACGATCGTTTTGGAGTGATTTCGGTGTGCCACAGGCTTCGGCGGCACGCAACGTAAACCACTTGTTAACCTTAACGGCCCCGAAGCGTGAACAAACGTTAACGATACTGGCACGCATCCTGCTCCGCACCGCATGAAGGTCATCGGAGGGCGCCCTGTCTGTTCGCCGATGGGACATCAAAAGACAGATTGTGCGGAGCGGAATGGACATGAAAGAAAAAGGATCAATCGCGCTGTTCCAATATTGGAACCGGCTGCGTGATGGTCGCCCTGCCCCGAAGCGATCGGAAGTGGAGCCGGCGGACATCAAGTCGCTTTTGGCCGACACCTTCATCCTGGAACGCGACACGCGTGGCGAAGCGGTGTTCCGGTTGGCCGGCACAAGGCTTTGCGCATATTACGGCCGGGAGCTCAAGGGCTTCTCCTTTCCGTCGCTCTGGCGCGAGAAGGACCAGCGGCTGGTGTCGCGGCTCATGCAGGGCGTTTTCGAGCAGAAATCGGTTCTGCTCATGACCTTCGAAGGGTTCAGCTGCAACGGCCGTTCCAACAAATTCGAGCTCCTGGCGCTGCCGTTGGACGGGGGCGCCGAGAACCAGCGCAGCCTCGGCATCACCAGCACCGCCGAAAAGCCGTTCTGGCTGGGCGCCGACCCGCTCGCCGATGCGCTCATCGACACGATCCGGGTGATAGATCCCGAGAAAGAGCCGATGTTCCTGAAGAACCGGCCGGCGATCGACGTTCCTTCACTCGTTCCCGCCGAATTCGAGCCCCCGGAAACCATTTCGGCGCTCGGCCGCGTGCGCCGCATCCGCCATCTCGTCGTCCTCGACGGCGGGCGTCAGGAATGAGCTCCGCCGGGCGCGGCTTTCGCCTCGCCAGCGGTTGGTTTTTTCGCCTGGCGCCGGCCTCCAGGCTTAGGTATTCGCGGTCGATTTTTCCCGTTTGTTAACCTGCTTCGCTGTAGTTTTGGGTGAAATTCCTCGCATCGTCGCGCGGAATGCGAACGGGGTGTAGGCGGTCATGAGGTCAGCGGCGGTAGAATATGTGCCGTCACGAGCTGAGCGGCGCAACTTTCAGCGTGTCCGGGTCAAGATCTACGGGCGTTTCATGCTGGAAGACCGCACCGAGCACCCGTGCCAGGTGATCGATATGTCACCCGGCAACGTTGCGTTGCGCACGGACCGTATCGGCATGCCGGGCGAGAAGGTCATCGCCTATATCGACCATATCGGCCGTGTCGAAGGCGTCGTGACACGCACTTCGCAGGACGGTTTTGCCATGACCGTCATCGCCTCGGATCGCAAGAAGGACAAGCTTGCCGCGCAGCTCACCTGGCTTGCCAACAAGCATGAGCTCGACCTGCCCGAGGACCGTCGCCACGAGCGCGTGGCACCGCGCAATCCGATGAGCGTCCTGCAGCTCACCGACGGGCGCCAGTATCAGTGCCGCATCATCGACCTGTCGCTTTCCGGCGCCGCGGTCGAGATCGACGTCAAGCCGGCGATCGGCGTCCAGGTCACGTTAGGCACGATGCGCGGCCAGGTGGTGCGCCATTTCGAGGACGGCGTCGCTATCGAGTTCGCCGTCATCCAGCGGCCGGAAACATTGGATTCGGAGTTCAACGCGCCGCGATCCTGAAGCAACCTTGTCAGGCAAGCAACGAACCGGCCGCCAGCGGCCGGTTTTTTGTTGCCTCGATCGGCGCTCGTGCGCGGCCATGCGCCAGCCTTTCAAAACATCGCGAACGCCGGAAAATCGCCGCCGAATCTCAACAATCCCAAATCGAGATAGTTCAAATTTTATGTTTATTCTACCGGCGTTTTACTCAATATCTACTTCGGGTTTTTGCGTCAAATAAATCCCAACGTGGCACAGTCTTCTCAAACGGGGAGACTGCCACAATGAAAATGACGAGGGGCAAGCTGTTGCTCTTGGCAATGGCGATGCAGCTGTCCGCGTGGGGAACGGCAAGCGCAGCACCGGCTTCAATGCATACAGGTGGCCGCACGACCCAGCCAGTTGGTCACTATGATTTCTGCCAACGCATTCCGGCCGAATGCAACGAGCGGACGCCGAAGGGTTCGCCGGTCGAGCTGACGCGCAGGCTGTGGGCGACGATCGTCAACGTCAACAATTCGGTCAACACCCGCGTCAAGCCGCGCACCGACATGGAGATCTACGGCGTCGAGGAATACTGGGCCTATCCCGACAAGGGCGTTGGCGACTGCGAGGACTACGCGCTGGAGAAGCGCCGCGAGCTGATGGCCGTGGGCGTCCCTGCCGGTGACCTGCTGATGACTGTCGTGCGCCAGCCGAACGGCGACGGCCATGCGGTGCTGACCATGCGCACCAGCCTCGGCGAATTCATCCTCGACAATCTCGAGCCGAAAGTGCTCGCCTGGAACGACACGGTCTACACCTACCTCAAGCGTCAATCGACCGAGAATTCGGGCGTTTGGGTCACCATCAACGACGGCCGCGACGCCGCCGTCGCCAGCGTCCGCTAGGACGCGACGGAAAAACCCGGTCGAGTCCCCACCCTCCCCGTCCCCAACGACCGGGTTTTAGGAGCCGGCCCCTGTCCCCGGGGCCGGCTCCACTATTTCTGGCGAGCGGATCGACGACATGCCCACTGGTTGCTACCTTCTGGCTGCTGCGTGAACGCGTCAGCCAAGCAACAAACAATTGCACACAGAAGCGACCGAAAGCGTTGAATGCCGACCGAGCCCAGATCCCCGCGCCTTGCCGTTCTTATCGATGCCGACAATGCCTCGGCGAAAATCGCCGACGGGTTGTTTGAAGAAATCGCAAAGATCGGCGAAGCCAGCGTCCGCCGCATCTACGGAGACTTTTCGAGCACCAGATCGAAGGGGTGGGCGGACGTTCTTTCGAAATATGCCATCATCCCGCAACAGCAGTTCGCCTACACCACGGGAAAGAACGCATCCGATATCACCTTGGTGATCGATGCCATGGACATGCTTCACAGCGGCCGCTTTGACGGGTTCTGCCTGGTTTCGTCCGATAGTGATTTTACCAGGCTTGCAGCCCGAATCCGCGAACAGGGCGTCGATGTCTTCGGCTTCGGAGAGCAGAAAACTCCGGAAAGCTTTCGGCAAGCATGCCGCCGCTTTGTCTACACTGAAAATCTCCTTCCCGGCGCGGTGAACCCTCAGGATGCGGCCCCGGCCGCAAAGCCGCTTCAGGCGCCAAGCGCCGCTGCGCCTATGCTCAAGAAGGTCATAGGCCAGATGGAGAGCGAGGATGGATGGGTCCTCCTCGGCACCTTCGGCAAACAGCTTTCAAACCTGTTCTCCGATTTCGATCCTCGCACCTACGGCTTCGGCAAACTCAGCGACCTCGTGAGGAAGACAGCTGAATTCGAAATCGAGACCTCGAAGAGTGGCGCCATGCGGATACGGCTGAAGCCCAAGCCGGTGAAAGGATCAAGGAACAAAACCGGATAAATAAACCAGGAAACCACTGTTCAGTTTCCCAAGACTGACAGCTTTCCAAGACCGAACGATCGAAGCACTATCGTGCTTTCCGGACCACTGGCCATGCTGGAGATACCTGAGGACCGCTGCGAGCGTCATCGGCTTTTCAAGGCCATCGACGACGCCTTCAAGGCTGGAGATTTCGAGGGCTTGGGAACGGCGCTTGGCGGCTCGGCGCGCTGGTTCGACGCGCGGATGCCGTTCGATCTCGGCCTTGGCCATCCGCTGGAATATGCCGTCTACTGGAGCCCGGCCACGTTCATCACCGCCTTGCTCGACGCCGGCTCGAACCCGAATTATGAGGATCTTGCCGGGTTTCCCTCGATCATTGCCGCGTTATCGACGGAACGGCCGGACCGGCTGGACGCCATTCGTATCCTGCTCGAGCATGGCGCCGACCCGGATATGCGCGGCGTGAACGATTGGACGCCGCTCCACTATGCAGTGTCCCGGCGTGACACTGACGCGATCCGCCTGCTGCTGCTCTCAGGCGCGGACCCGTCACTGAGGACCCGCATCGACGACTGTGAAACGGCGCTGGAAGGCGCGGAGCAGGCCGGTTTCGAAGCCGGTGCTTTCCTGCTGCATGAAGCGATGAACAGCCACCGCAGATGATGCCGCGCGAGCGGCCCGCCACCGTTACACTGCCTTCAGCTTGGCCTTGAAGCGTTTGCCGTTGGCGACATAGTGGGCTGCCGAGACGCGCAGGCGCTCGATGGCCGCTTCGTCCAGCGTTCTTATCACCTTGGCGGGCGAGCCGACGATCAGCGAGTTGTCCGGGAAAATCTTGTTTTCCGTCACCAGGGCGCCAGCGCCGACCAGCGAGTTGTTGCCGATCCTGGCGCCGTTCAGCACGACGGCGCCCATGCCGATCAGGCTGTTGTCGCCGATCGTGCAGCCATGCAGCAACGCCCGGTGGCCGATCGTGCAGCCCTCGCCGATCGTCAGCGGAAAGCCCGGATCGGTGTGCATGATTGTATGCTCCTGCACATTGGTGTCGGCGCCGATCGTAATGGGCTCGTTGTCACCGCGGATGACGACACCGAACCAGAAGCCGGCGTGGCGGCCGACCTTGATATCGCCGATCAGCGTCGCGTCGGGCGCGATCCAGTTCGTATCGGCGTCCACGAACCGGGGCACTTTCCCATCGATCGCATAGACCGGCATTGTTCGTCTCCGATTCGGCTCAACCAGCGAATTGGAAAGACCCTAGGTTGGCGGTCGCCCAGGATGCAATGGCGATGAGCACGACACCGAGGGCCAAGGCCCAGGCGATGGCCGTACAACCGCAGGACAACAGCGCCATGGTGCCGATGCGGCCCTCGCGCCGGGCGGCCAAAGCCTCGTTGGTGAGCATGAACGGTCCCGCGCATGCGGTCGCCGCCAGCGAACGCAGGATATGGACGGGCGAAACATAGGGTTCCGCAAAGGCCAGACGCCGGCCGGACAGCAGTTCCATGGCCGATCCGGCCAGTCCGCAAGCCGTGAGACCAACCGCAAAAGCGTAAAGAACGAGCACAAAGGGATCCATGTTTACCAACCGTTTACCATGAAAACGCACAGTCGTGCCAACGCGCTGCAAGAGCCATGCCGCGCAAGACTGTGCCGCCGAAGGACAGGTCGGCGGATCGGGAAAGAGCGGATGAGACAGGCAACCGTCGCGGAGAGCCCAGACTTCGAGGTCGTCGATTCGACCTTGATGAAGCGGGTCTTCTATGCCTTTGCGGCGCTGGCGCTGCTTTCGGTGGCGATCAGCGTCGGCGGCAAATGGCTCGGCCGGTCAATCGCCATGGCCGGGTATTCGGATGACGCGACGGTGCGCCAGATCGTCATGGGCAACAATCTGATCAGCGTGCCGGCAAACTTCATCCGCTTCGACCAGGCCAGGCGCGACGGCATCGCCTCGCGGCTCGATCTCTATCTGCGCTACCCCGAGATGGACGGCTACAGCACGGCCGCGCGCGACGACTTCAACCACACGACGACCAGGAAGATCGTTTTCCTGTCGTTCGAGCCGCGGATGATGTCGCGCGACATGAGCGGCCGCTTTGCGCCGATCTACAGCGCCCTGATCGAAAAGCCGGGCACGCCCGGTCCTGGCGGCACGACGGTTTACGCCTTCACGGAAAAATCAGGCTATCTGAACGAGGTGCTGGCCGTCGCCGAACGTCCCGGCAAGGATCCGTTCGTCGCCCGCTGCCTGAGCGGGCCGAGCGCGGAGGAATCGCTGGCGCCTTGCGAACGCGACATCCAGGTCGGCGACGATCTCAGCCTCACCTACCGTTTTCCGCGTGAGATGCTCTCGAATTGGCCGGCGCTCGACGCGGCAATCGCCGCCAAGGTCGCGAGTATCCTGAAGACCGGCCACTGATGTACAGTTCACGTCGATCGATTAGCCGGCTATCAAACTAGATCATTTCGGCGCGCAACCAGCGTTTCAAGCCGGCAATATCGCCGTCTCCGATGGCCTTTGCCACACGCCGGCCGACGCTCGCGCCGAATTTGTAGCCGTGGCCGGAACAGGCCGAGACGACCAGGCATTTGCCTTTCTCATACGCAAGGAATTTCTCGTCGGCGGTAAAGGTGTAGGCGCAGGTGACGACCTCGGTCACCTTGTATTCGGTGATGCGGGCGATCGGCGGCGAGAACAGGTTGCGGATCACCTCGCCCTCGCCCGGCACCGGCTGGCGGTTCCAGTCGGCGTCGCTGGTCGGCACCTTGTGCAGGCCGGAACCGAATTTCATGCCGGCGCCGCGCGTGATCGGGATCATGTAGCCGTCGGTGACGCCGCCGACATCGAGGATGACCGGCGCCACTTCCCAGACAGCCTTGAGATCCGTCGGCGGCTCGACGTAGGCAAGCGCGGTGCGAAAGGTCTTCAGTTCGCCGCCGAGCTCCGGAAAGAGTTTCAGCACCCAGGCGCCGGCCGCCACCACGACGCGGTCGGCCTGCATGGTCTCGCCGCTTTCCAGCACGATGCGGCCGGCATCGGCGTCGACCTCGACCACCTTGCTGTTCTCATAGACATTGGCATCGTGGGCGCGCAGCCATTTTGCCAGGCCGACGGCGATCTTCTTGCAATGCAGCGCGCCGCCTTCCGTGGAGAAATAAGCGTAACGGAAGGTGCCTGGCTCGAGGAACGGCCAGCGCTCGACGGCGGCCGCCGGATCGAGCAATTCGAAGGAAAAATTCCCCTCCTCCAATCCCTCGCGGTATTCCTCGGCCTCGTCGCCCGGCTCGCGCGAGACACAGAGGAAACCGCGCGGATCGAGGTGATTTTCGCCGAGGTCGGCCCAGAGCTCGTCCCAGGCATCATAGGCCTCGCTGATCAGCTGGCCATAACCGGTGCCGGCGCGGTAGGCACGACGGATGATGCGATGATGGTCGCCGGAAGCCGCGAGCGGATTGGGGATGGGCCCTTGCTCGACAATCGAGACATTGTGGCCGGCCTTGACCAGCGACCAGGCGGTTGACAGCCCCGCGATGCCCGCGCCGAGGACGATCACATTCATCAAAACATCCTTCCCGGCTCGCCTGGCTCAACGCTTCGGCTTCACGGGCGCCAAGATACGGTCTGGCATCGGGCTGACAAGGCGCGCTAATGGTCAACCATGATGCCAGCCTACCTAGCTTTCGATCCCGGCAGAAGCCGTCTGCGTCTCGACCCGCACGAGCCGGCCTTCGTGCAGAACCCCTATGAGGCCTACGCCTTCCTGCATGGCACTGCCAACGCCTTCTTCTGGGAAGACTATGGTTTCTGGTGCTTCGGTGGTTTCGACGACGTCAGCCGCCTGCTGCGCGACCGCCGTTTCGGCCGCCAGAACCCGGTCGGCATTCCCGACAGCCGCGGCGTGAGCGACGACCGCTCACATCTCGTGGCCTTCGATGCGATCGAGGCCAATTCCATGCTGGAGCTCGAACCGCCGGTGCATACGCGGTTGCGCACGCTGGTCAACCGCGCCTTCGTCTCGCGCCAGGTCGAACGGCTGCGGCCGCGCATCGAAGTTTTAGCCAATGAGTTGATCGACCGTTTCGAGCCAAACGGCGTCGACCTTCTGCCAGCCTATGCATCGCCCTTGCCGATCACCATCATCGCCGAGATGCTCGGCGTTCCGGTCGAGATGGGGCCGCAACTGCTCGACTGGTCGCACCGGATGGTCGCCATGTATATGCATGGACGCACGCGCGAAACCGAGGATACGGCCAACCGCGCTGCAAACGATTTTGCCGCGTTCCTGCGCGGCTACGTGGCTGAGCGGCGCAGGAAGCCGGGCGACGACCTGCTTTCGCTGCTGATCGAGGCCCAGGACAACGGCCAGAAGCTTTCCGAGGACGAGCTGGTTTCCTCGGCCATACTGCTTCTCAATGCCGGCCATGAAGCGACTGTCCACCAGACCGGAAATGCGGTGCGCTCGATCCTCGCGCAAGGCGGCGATCCGCGCCGCTTCTTCGAAACGCCGGAGAAAACCGCCGCTGCAGTCGAGGAATGCCTGCGCTACGACGCGCCGCTGCATATGTTCCTGCGCTATGCATATGAGGAGATCGAGGTTGCGCCGGGCATTTTGGTCAAGCCCGGCGAGATGATCGCGCTGCTGCTCGGCATGGCCAATCACGATCCCTTGGCCTTTGCCGAGCCCGACACCTTCAATTCGGCCCGCACGGACCAGAAGAACGTCTCCTTCGGCGCCGGCATCCATTTCTGCATCGGCGCGCCGCTGGCCAGGCTGGAACTGCAAGTGTCATTGAAGACGCTGTTCGAGCGCTTGCCAAAGTTGCGCCTGGGCGAGGAGCCGCGCTTTCGGGACAGCTATCATTTCCACGGGCTGGAAAAGCTCGCGGGAAGTTTCTGAGCGGGGCCGCACGAGATAAGCTCACTCTTCGTCGGGAAGTGCCAACGTGCGCCCGGCATACAGCACCCGCAGTATGATCACCGTGTTGTCGGTGACTTCAAAAGCGATGGTTGCTCTTCGCCGCCAGCCCACGGTCCGCAAGCCATGGGCAATCTCATCGTGGCGAGTGCCTCGTTCGGGGAACGTCTCAAAGCTCAGGCAATAGTCGACTATCCGCCCGACGAAGCTCAACGCCGCGCCGGCACCCGCCTTTGGTGCCAACTGTGTTAACAATTCCGCGATGTCTCTTGTGCTGCCGGGTGAAACCTGACGTGGTACTTCATGGTCCGGAGCGTGATTTTCCAGTGATGGCACGGACACGATCAGAGAGATTCTTGCGAACCTCTTCGGCCGTCAGCAGCCGCTCGGGATGAGCACGAGCATCCTCAAGGGTTGGCACCACCTCCTCCAGCAACCAGCGATCGAGAGCAGCGTCGCGAGCCGCCAGAGTACGTAGTCCATCCCGGATGAGCTCGCTCTCGCTGGCATATTTGCCCGAGGAAACTTTGTCTTTCACCATCTGCGCGAGGTCCCGCGGCAAGGTGATGGTCAGCGGTTGAGTCGTTCTCATATTTCGTCCTTCTGGCCACATCTGCACCGGAGTGTGACTTAGTCACACTCCGGTGCAGATGTAAGCACGGCGTGAAGAACTCTACAGCCGGATCACATATTCCTTGCGCGTTGTCTCGAGCACCTCCCAGGTGCCCTTGAACCCAGGCCTCAGCACGAAACTGTCGCCCGCCCGTACGGTACGCGCCTCGCCGCCGTCCTCGGAGATCACGGAAACGCCGGACAGGATGTGGCAGAACTCCCATTCGTCGTAGGCGATGTGCCACTTGCCGGGCGTCGCTTCCCAGACACCGGCATAAAGGCCGCCATCCCGCTCCTCGACATTCCAGGTGCGGAATTTAGGATCGCCCGAAATCACCCGGTCCGGGGCCGGCGCGCCGGCCTCCGGTTCAACGCTGTCGACATCGACCGCAAGGAAGGTGGACATCAGACCTTCCCAAGCGCCTGATCGAGATCGGCGATGATGTCATTGACGTCCTCGATGCCGATCGACAGGCGCACCGTATCGGGGCCGGCGCCGGCCTTGACCTTCTGCTCGTCGGAAAGCTGGCGGTGCGTGGTCGAGGCCGGATGGATGACCAGCGACTTGGTGTCGCCGACATTGGCGAGATGCGAGAACAGTTCCAGCGCCTCGACTAACTTGATCCCCGCTTCATAGCCGTCCTTGAGGCCGAAAGTGAACACCGCACCGGCGCCCTGCGGCGAATATTTCTTCTGCAGCGCGTTGTTCTTGTCGCTTGGAAGGCCAGGATAGTTCACCCATGCAACCTTGGGATGGTCGGAGAGCCAGCCGGCGACGCTCGCCGCATTATCGCAATGACGCTGCATGCGGAGCGGCAAGGTCTCCAGGCCGGTCAGGATCAGAAAGGCGTTGAAGGGCGAGATCGCCGGGCCGATGTCGCGCAGGCCGAGCACGCGCGCGGCGATGGCGAAGGCGAAGTTGCCGAAGGTCTCGTGCAGGACGAGGCCGCCATATTCGGGACGCGGCTCCGACAGCATCGGATATTTGCCCGACTTCGACCAGTCGAAGGTGCCGCCGTCGATAATGGCGCCGCCGATCGAATTGCCGTGGCCGCCGATGAACTTGGTCAGCGAATGCACGACGATATCGGCGCCGTGCTCGATCGGCCGCACCAGATAGGGCGAGGCGAGCGTGTTGTCGACGATCAGCGGCAGGCCATGCCTGCGAGCGATATCGCCGATCTTCTCGATATCGACGAAGATGCCGCCGGGATTGGCAAGACTTTCGATGAAGATCGCCTTGGTCTTGTCGTCGATCTGGCTTTCGAAGGTCGCCGGATCATTCGCTTCGCCCCAGCGCACCTCCCAGCCAAAGTTCTTGAAGGCATGGCCGAACTGGTTGATCGAGCCGCCATAGAGCTTGTTGGCGGCGACGAAGTTGTCGCCGGGCTGCATCAGATTGTGGAAGACCAGCACCTGAGCGGCATGGCCGGAGGCGACGGCGAGTGCCGCGGTGCCTCCTTCCAGCGCGGCAAGGCGCTCCTCGAGCACCGCCTGCGTCGGGTTCATGATGCGAGTGTAGATGTTGCCGAAGGCCTTCAGCCCGAACAGCGAGGCGGCATGGTCGGCATCGTCGAAGACGAAGGAGGTGGTCTGGTAGATCGGCGTGGCGCGGGCGCCGGTTGCCGGATCGGGCTTGGCGCCTGCATGAACGGCTAAAGTGTTGAAACCGGGCGTACGGGTCATCGAAACCTCCCTCTCAAATCTTTCGAAAATCGCCGGGCATTCTTGGCGAAGCCCGAGTTGGAATGCAAAGAAGAAAATACCTTTCGGGGCGCGATCTGCGCCGAACGCCGGGGAAAATGCATTTCGTCCCGGAATAATTTTGCGCGAGCAGCCGCCCGCTTATTTCTGCCGCACGCCGAAGCTCTGAAACCCCGGGCGCATCAAAGGCTTTTTCGACGACAGAACGCCGGAGTTGACGCCGGTCCAGCCGATCTCGCCGGACAGCTTGCCATATTCGATCTTCGGGCAGCGGTTCATCACCACCTTGATACCGGCCGCCTCGGCGCGGGCAGCCGCCTCGTCATGGCGCACGCCAAGCTGCATCCAGACGACCTTGGGCAGCGGATCGAGTTTCAGCACCTGGTCGACGATGCCGGGCACCGCCGAAGAGGCGCGAAAAATGTCGACCATATCGACGGGCTGCGGCAGGTCGGCCAGGCTGGCATAGACCGTTCGGCCGAGAATCTCCTTGCCGGCATGGCCGGGATTGATCGGGAACACCGAAAATCCCTTCGACAACAGATATTTCAGCACGAAGTAGCTCGGCCGCACGTCATTGGGCGACGCGCCGACCATGGCGACGGTCTTCACCGAATTCAGGATGTCGGCGATGTGGGCGTTGTCGTAGGTTTCGTGGTTCATGCTGCGACGGTTTTCCTGCGGTAATGGTAACGATAGAGTTCCCGGTTGAAGCCGAGAGAAGCGTAGAGCGCGCGTGCCGGCGCATTGTCGGCGACCACCTGCAGGCAGCCTGACTTGGCGCCTGCCCGAGCCGCCCAGCCGATCAAACCGCCGACCGTCCTGCGACCAAGCCCCTGCTGCCTGAATCTGGCGTCGGTTTCAACCGCCTCGACGACAAGCAGCCCGTCGCGGATGACGCCGAAGGCAAAGGCGGCTACTTCATTGTCGCGCTCGCACGACACGAATGCCTTGTCGCCCGCAATCAAGCTCGTCATCTCGCGAAAGATACGACGCTCCGCGCCGTCATAGCCGCCCGTGCGAAAACGTGCCTCGAATGAGCGCTCGCTTGGTGTCGGGGAAACCGTGACGTCGTCGAAGAGGCCTCCCGCAAGCGCCTCGATGTCGGCATGGAGGTGGATCGTCCCGCCTTCCCGGCTGTAACCGCGGCGGTCAAGATCGGGTTCCAGTTCGGCGGCGATGTCTGGGATCCGAAACAGCGGGGTCTGGCCGTGGCCGGCGTAGAAAGCTTCGGCAGCGTCGATTACCCTCCACGGCGCGCCGCGCTCGCCACGCAAGGGGTTGGCGGAATTGCTGCGCCGGATGCGGCCGCCGGAGCGGCGCAGCAACCAGCCGTCGACCAGCGTCTCGAGCGCCGATGGCCATGCCTCGCGACAGGCCTCTTCGATTCGCCAGTCGAGATCGTCCGGGCTTATGCTCTCGCCGTCACTCATCGCCATCCCGCAATGCGTCTGCCATAAACATCCCGGGATCGCTGCAGAAGTCGCGCATCATGCGAAAATGATCGGTGTCCTGAAAATCGATCAGATCGAGGCCGAAGCGACTGATGCGGAAGAGCCGCGCATTCGGACAAGCCATCAGCAGCGGCGAGTGCGTGGCCATGATCACCTGTGCTGTGCCGGATTGCTCCATGCGGCGGAGCAGTTTCAAAAGCTCGATCTGGCGCGTCGGCGACAGCGCGCTTTCGGGCTCGTCGAGGATGTAGATGCCTTGCCGGCGGCAGCGCTCCTCGAAGAAGCGGATAAAGCCTTCGCCATGCGACCATGACAGGAAATCAGGCGGCGGCGGTCGGAACGGATCTTCCAGCGCGGCGCGATCGAGGTAGCGCGCAACGGAATAGAAGGACTCGGCGCGGAAGAACCAGCCGGCAGTGACCTTTGGCAGCCAATGAGCCCGGAATGTACCGGCAAGTGCCGTGCCGCTCCTGTCGATGGCAATGGAATGATCGACGGGCATGTAGCCCTTGCCGCCACCCGCCTCGTCATAGCCGGCCAGCGCGCCGATGGCTTCGAGCAATGTCGATTTGCCGGTGCCGTTCTCGCCGACGATGATGGTGATGGCCGAAGCGAACTCGAACTCGAATTCGCGGCCATGGAAGATCGGCAGGCTCCAGGGATATTTTTCCCAATCCGCGACGCGCGATGGCTCAAGCAGGATACGCTTGAGATAGGGCGCTTTCAGCCGCGTCAGTTGCTTGCGGGCAGCCACGTCGAACCTTCAGCGATGGAATGGGGCGGCTGCATTCAACTCGGCTACTTGTCGGTCCATTCGGGCTTGCGCTTGCCTATGAAGGCGCCGATGCCTTCCTCGGCGTCGCGCGCCAGCATGTTTTCCACCATCACCCGACTGGTATGGGCATAAGCGTCGGCCAGCCCCATTTCGGCCTGGGCGTAGAAGGCCTCCTTGCCGGTCTTGACGACCAAAGAAGATTTGGATGCAATGGTTTGCGCGTATTTGTTGACAACCTGATTCAGATATTCGCGCGGCACGATGCGGTTGATGAGACCGAACTCCTTTGCGGTCGCCGCATCGATCGTCTCGCCGGTGAGCAGCATTTCCATTGCCTGCTTGCGTGACACGTTGCGCGACAGCGCCACCATCGGCGTCGAGCAGAACAGGCCGATATTGACGCCCGGCGTGCAGAAGGTCGCCTCGTGCGAAGCGATGGCGAGGTCGCAGCTCGCGACCAATTGCAGGCCGGCAGCGGTGGCAAGGCCATCGACTTCCGCGATCACCGGCTTCGGATGGCGCACTATCGTCTGCATCAACAACGCGCAGGCCGCGAAGGTCTTTTCGAAGAAGGCCTTGCCCCGATCAGGCTCGGCGCGGTGCGCTGTCATTTCCTTGAGGTCATGACCGGCGCAGAACACCTTGCCGGACGCCGCCAGGATGACGACGCGCACGGATTTGTCGGCCTTCACGCGATCGAACTCCGCCTGAAGCGCTGCCATCGTCGCCAGCGAGAGCGCATTGGCCGGCGGGCTGGCGAGCGTCAGGCGCAAAACGCCCTTGTCCTGGCTGACAAGAACGGGGCCGTCGGCGACGGCTGGCTTGATGGCAACGACTTCAGCCATTTTGGAACCTCACAATCAGCGCTCGCGGACCATGGAGCAACAGAACTAGCACGCTGCCGGTTGAAGAACAGCCGCGAGACGTGTTTTCTCCGTCGCACCGTTTGGTCCAGGCATATCGCCAGGAGCTTGCCATCTCATATAGGACGCCGCCCATGCCTGCCCAAAGCAATCTGAAGCCAGTGCTCGACGCGGCTGAAGTCAATGCGCTGATGGCAAGTGTCTATCCGCAGCTCAACGACCACTTCACCTCCTATGAGGCGATCGATGTGTTTGCGGGCGGCTGCACGGTGCGGCTCAATGCCGATGAGCGGCATCTGCGCCCTGGCGGCACCGTCTCGGGCCCAGCCCTTTTTACGCTGGCCGATATCGGCGGTTATGTCTGCGTGCTCAGCCACGCCGGACCGGACGCGCTTTCAGTGACGGTCAACCTCGACATCAACTTCATGCGCAAGGCCGGGGCCGGACCGATCGACGGCCATTGCCGGATCCTTAAGCTCGGCAAGAGCCTGATGGTGTTCGACATCGACATCGTGGCAGGCCCCGATGGCCACACCGTCGCGCACGCCACCGGCACCTATTCGATCCCGCGTAAATCCACTTAACTTGATATCGGGCGACTTGAATTCGCTTGTGCAATCAGGAGACTGCGATGAAGAACTATTTCGCGCTGGTTGAAAAGGATGCAAACAGCGCGTTTGGTGTTCGCTTCCCCGATATTCCGGGCTGCTTTTCGGCTGCGGATGCACCGGAGGATATCGTGCCGAATGCTGTCGAGGCTCTGCAGCTTTGGGCCGAGGATATGTCCGTTCCTGAACCGTCCAGCCATGAGGTGATCGTATCGCTTCCCGAAATCCGTACCGCGCTGTCGGAAGGAGCATATCTGGTCTCGGTGCCGTTGATCGACAATGACAGCGCCGTGGTCAGGGCGAAAGTGACATTCGAACGTGGCGTGCTGCGCGCGATCGATGCCGCCGCGCGCGAGCGCGGTATCACCAGATCCGCGTTTCTCTCGAGCGCAGCCCGCAAGGAAATCGAGGCCAAGCACTAGCGCGAGGGCAATTGGCGCCGATCAAGCTTGTGGTAAAATAATACCATTCAACCAAGCTATTGTTTTTGCTTTATTTTATTCTCTGAACTCGCTTTCCATTGTCTTGACGCACCAGATGCCCTCGCCTATAAGCCCTGACGA
The DNA here is from genome assembly GCF_033977145.1 of Mesorhizobium montanum. Classification (NCBI taxonomy): domain Bacteria; kingdom Pseudomonadati; phylum Pseudomonadota; class Alphaproteobacteria; order Hyphomicrobiales; family Phyllobacteriaceae; genus Mesorhizobium; species Mesorhizobium montanum. Next base: position 68,003 of record NZ_JAVIJF010000009.1, read on the forward strand.
AGCAGCGGCCCGCAAAGGCCGCCGTTTTGTTATTGGTGGGTGGCTCCGGCTGCTCAGTCAATCCAAGCAACAAGAAACGCCTTTTCCTGCCCTTGGCGGACGGGGAAGGTCAACCTGAGAGCAAAACCATGGCTACCTTTTCGCAGAAGCCTGCGGATGTGGTGAAGAAGTGGGTGCTGATCGACGCCGAGGGTCTCGTCGTCGGTCGTCTGGCCACCGTCATCGCCAACCATCTGCGCGGCAAGCACAAGCCCACCTTCACCCCGCATGTCGATGATGGCGACAACGTCATCGTCATCAATGCCGACAAGGTGGTGTTCACCGGCAAGAAGTACACCGACAAGGTCTACTACTGGCACACCGGCCATCCCGGCGGCATCAAGGAGCGCACCGCGCGCCAGCTGCTCGAGGGCCGCTTCCCCGAGCGCGTCGTCGAGAAGGCCGTCGAGCGCATGATCCCGCGCGGCCCGCTCGGCCGCCGCCAGATGAAGAACCTCCGCGTCTATGCAGGCGCCGAGCATCCGCACATCGCCCAGCAGCCCGTCACGCTCGACGTGGCCAAGCTGAACTCCAAAAACAAGAGGGCTTCGTAATGGCTGAGCTTTCCTCGCTCGCAGAACTCGGGACTGTCGCCGCGCAGCCGGCCGCGCCCGTGCACGTCCAGAAGCTCGACAAGTCGGGCCGCGCCTATGCCACCGGCAAGCGCAAGAACGCCATCGCGCGCGTCTGGGTGAAGCCTGGCTCCGGCAAGATCACTGTCAACGACAAGGAATTCGCGGCCTATTTCGCGCGTCCGGTGCTGCAGATGATCCTCAACCAGCCGATCGTCGCGGCCAACCGCGCCGGCCAGTACGACATCATCGCCACCGTCATCGGCGGCGGCCTCTCCGGCCAGGCCGGTGCGGTGCGTCACGGTATCTCCAAGGCGCTGACCTACTACGAGCCGGGCCTGCGCTCGGTGCTCAAGAAGGGTGGCTTCCTGACCCGCGACAGCCGCGTGGTCGAGCGCAAGAAGTACGGCAAGGCGAAGGCCCGCCGCAGCTTCCAGTTCTCGAAGCGGTAATAAGCGCTTGAGGCCAAGTTCTCGAAGCGCTGAGCGCTTCGAGGTCGAAGCTTTTCGAAAGGCCGCCTCCGGGCGGCCTTTTTTGTTTCTGCTACCAGTGTCCGGCCGACGTTTTGATGTAGTCGATGAAAGCGCGCAGCGGTGCTGGCACCAGGCGGCGGCCGGGGTAATAGAGAAACGGTCCGGAGAAGCTTTGCCACCACGGCTCCAACACGGGTTCCAGAACGCCGGCCGCGAAATGCGGGCGCACCCAATCCTCGAAAAGCCAGAGAATGCCCACGCCGGCGATCGCCGCATCGACGGCGAGATCGACGCCGCCACCGATGCCGACGACCAATGGCCCCGTGGGTTCGACCCGCACCACCTCGCCGTCGCGCTCGAACTCCCAGGGCGTCATGGCCCCGCTCGGAAAGCGGCCGCGCAGACAGGCGTGGCAAAGCAGGTCGCGCGGGTGTTGCGGCCGGCCGTGCCGATCCAGGTAGGCCGGCGCGGCCGAGGTGGTGAAGCGCTGCGTGCGCGGCCCGATTGGCACGGCGATCATGTCCTGCTCCAACCGCTCGTCATAGCGGATGCCGGCGTCGCAGCCGGCCGCCAGCAGATCGACAAAGCTCTCCTCCGCAATCACCTCAAGACGAATGGCAGGATAGGCAGCGAGAAATCCCGGAACGATCTTGGGCAGCACCAGCCGCGACGCGCTTATCGGCACATTGAGGCGTAAGGTTCCGGCCGGCCGGTCGCGAAAGCCATTCACCACATCGAGTGCGGCCTCGACTTCACCCAGCGCAGGGCCAAGCCGGGCCAGGAGGCTCGCGCCTGCCTCGGTCAAGGCGACACTACGCGTGGTGCGGTTGAAGAGCCGCACACCAAGTTGCGTTTCCAACCGGCGGATGGCCTCGCTGAGCGCGGACGCGCTGCCCGCCGTCGCGCGGGCGCCCTCGCGAAAACCGCCGGCGCGTGCCACGGCCATGAACGCTTGGAGATCGCTGAGCTCAGCTGCCATTGTTCTTAGTTCCGCACAAGCTGTCCCAATTATATCGGGTTATCAGGACAACAGCCATGCCCTATCTCCCTCGCCGACAGCGAAGGAGAACTGCAATGTCCAGTGTAAACAAATCCGGCACCTACAAACTCGGCGGCCGTTCGGTTCATCGCCTGGGCTACGGCGCCATGCAGCTTGCGGGCAAAGGCGTGTTCGGTCCGCCGAAAGACCATGACGCGGCCATCGCCGTGCTGCGCGAAGCGGTGGCGCAAGGTGTGAACCATATCGACACCAGCGATTTCTACGGCCCGCATGTGACCAACAAGCTGATCCGCGAGGCACTGGCGCCCTATTCCGACGACCTCCTCATCGTCACCAAGATCGGCGCGCGCCGTGGCAGCGATGCCTCATGGCTGCCGGCTTTTTCGCCGAAGGAACTCGAGCAGGCCGTGCACGACAATCTCAGCAATCTCGGGCTTGAGGCGATGGATGTCGTCAATCTGCGCCTCATGTTCGATGTGCACGGGCCAGCGGAAGGCTCGATCGAGGCACCGCTGACGGCGCTCGCCGAGCTGCAGCGCAAGGGTCTCGTGCGCCATATCGGCCTGAGCAACGTGACCCGCGCGCAGGTCGCGGAGGGCCGCAGGATCTGCGAGATCGCCTGCGTGCAAAACCAATACAATCTGGCGCATCGGGACGATGACGCGCTAATCGACGACCTGGCGCGCGACGGCACGCCCTACGTGCCGTTCTTCCCGCTCGGCGGCTTCAGCCCGCTGCAGTCCTCGACCTTGTCGGGTGTGGCGAAACGGCTTGGCGCGACGCCGATGCAAGTGGCGCTGGCGTGGCTGTTGCAGCGTTCGCCCAACATCCTTTTGATCCCAGGCACGTCGTCGGTTGGGCATCTGCGGGAAAATCTTGCTGCTGCGGAGCTGACGCTGTCGGCGGATGTGCTCGACGAACTGGATGGCATGGCGAAAGCCGCGTAAGGTCGGCGCCATCACCCCGCCCGCGCCTGCGGCGCGACCTCCCGATCAAGGGGAGGTAGGGGCGCCGCCTATCTTTCGACGGCCATCCCCAACCTTTGCAGATGTCGACCGTTGGCGAGTTTGCCGCAACCTCCTACCTCCCCTTGATGGGGAGGTCGGCGCGAAGCGCCGGGTGGGGTGAAGCGCCAACGCCGGCTAATTGATACTGGCTGTATGCGCCGGCTGAGCCGGTTTCGCGTCCGTCGTATAAGGCACGCGAAAACCGTTCGCCGTCAGCCATGCGATCGCCGCCCTTGGCTCATCCGTCTGGATGATCGTGGCGCCGCGGTCGACCCAGAAACCCCAGGCCTCGCGCGGCAGGCTGGCGGCGACGGCCAGTTCGTCGCCGCGGCCGCCGGCGAGGAAGCCGCCGGGCTTGTTTACGATGGCATAGGTGTCGGCCCAGAGATGCCAGCCGCCCCGCGCTGCCTCCGCCCGCATGCGCGTGCTGAACAGCGGACCGCCGGTCGAAGTAAGCGTCTCGGCACCGTTGCGCCAGTTGATCAATTCGATGGCGCGCGGCGCAAACGCCTTGTCGACCTCACCGGCGAAGGCGGCATCATGCACGGCATCGTCTGCAAGGATCGGCATGAACTCAAAACCGCCTCCGGCCTGGGCAAGCGCGGTCCTGGCGGCATCGATGCGCTGGCGGTTCCAAAGGTTCTCCTTGACGATCACCTGGTCGGTCATGCCGAGATCGCGCGCCACCGCGATCATGCCCGGCAGGTCGGTCACTTCCAGCTTGTTGTCGAGGTTGATCAGGATCCTGCCCCTGGTGGCAAGCAGCATCTCGCGCAGCGTCGATACCGTTTCGTTGGTAACAGCGCCTGTGCCTTCGATCACCAGCCGGCACTTCTTCAGCTCCGTCAGCGTGTAGTTCACCACCTCGCCTTTGCAGGTGGTGGTGCGGTCGAGCCAGCTGTCATGCATGATGACAAACGCACCGTCTTTCGCGCGCCGGACGTCGACCTCGACGATCTCGGCGCCGATAGCGATCGAGCCTTCGACCGCGGCCAGCGAATTCTCGGCGTAAAGCGTCTTGCCGGCCTGCATGCTGCCGGCCCGGTGCGCCGCGATCATCACATGATCGCGCCACTGGTTTGCGTGCGCGAAACGGTCGAGGATCTGACTGGCGCGTGTCTCGCCGGCTAAGGTTTGGTTCGAGCCAGCCGCAAGCGCGGCGGAGAGAAGAAGACTCAGCCAGAGTATTCGCATCGGGGAATCGCTCCGTTCCGTATCGAGCCCCGGTTAGGCGATGCCCATGACAAGGCGGTGAACGAAGCCGGCTAGTTTTTAGCTCAGATCCGCTTGGAAGCGCGGCGGAACCAGGCCAGAGCCGGCATTTCGACGAAGCGCCAGGTGAACCAGGACGCGACGATGACGGCGATCAACATCGCGATCAAAGCCACGAAACCGATCCATGGCGAGCCGGTGCCGAACCCGGTCGCATGGTCGCCGCGCAGCGTCAGATCGCCGACAATGCCGAGCTCGAGCCTGCGTTCGATGAGGCCGCCGACATTGATCATGCGGGCCTGGACGAAGATGTGGACCATGTAGATCGAATAGGAGAGCGAGCCGAGCAGCAGCATCGGCCGGCTGCGCAGAGCCAAACTGACCCAGCCGCCCTCATGGGCAAAAAGATAAAGCGCCAGCGCGAAGACGACCGGCGCTGCGATGCCGGCGTCATTCATCCCCGCAACCGAGACGAACAGCGTGATCACCGCAATCATCGCAAGCTCGGCCAGCGTCCAGGCGAGGCGCCCTGCCCCACCGCTAAGTGCCTGTCGCGCCTCTGCAATGGAATCGTGCTGAAACCAGGCAAGCAAAGCGCCGAGCGAGAAGCCGTAAAGGCAGCGGATGAAGCCGAAATCGAAGGACACGTCCATATGACGCGTCGAGGCCGCAAGCAGGAAAAGAGGCGCTGTCACGGCGGCGGCGACGAACCATATCCAGGCGCGTTGGCCGGCGGCGAAGACGACGGCGGCAAAGAGCAGATAGGTGAAGAACTCGGCCGAAATGCTCCAGCTCGGCGCGTTCCAGCTCAGGTGATCCTCAACGCCCATGCCCTGCAAAAGGAAGAGATTGGCGACGAGGCTTTTCAGATCGAAACCGCCGGTGAAGGGCGCGACACCAGTTCCGTGCAGCGCCGGCAGAACCAACCGCAGCGCCTCGAAGCCCGCAAAAGCGGTAAGCATCAGGACATGCAGCGGATAGATGCGGCCGAAGCGCACCAGTGCGAACCGGGCAAGGTCGTCCTGCTCGTTCAGCCGGCTGCCATAGGCGCTGGCAATGACGAAACCGGAGAGCACGAAGAAGAAATCGACGAACAGGTAGGAGCCGCCGACAAACGCGCTCTGCGAAACTATCGAGGTCGTCGGAAAGTGGAACAGCGCCACCAGCAGCGCGCAGATGCCGCGCCAGGTATCCAGCACCAGGAAGCGCTCGCCGGCCACCGTGCCGACACGGGTCGCCGCGGGTGCGGATGCAAGGTTGAGCAAAGCGGTCTCAGCCATAATGATACAGGTCCTGTGTTGCCGTGGCACTCGCCGAGCGCCGCCCCGTTTCCGCAAGCTGTGACTGGCATGTTGCGTGCCGGTTCGGTAGTTGTGGCTGCCCCGATGAAAACCGAGGATTCCTAATGGCGAACAATGAGATCGACCACGCCTTCACTGCCCGCTCCAAGACGGGCGCGTCGTTCGAGCCGACCTATGCCGGCGCGCTGTCGTTCATGCGGCGCAAATACTCGAAGGATGTGAAGGGCGCGGACGCCGTGGTATGGGGCATTCCTTTCGACGCCGCCGTCACCAATCGGCCTGGCGCTCGCTTCGGGCCGCAGGCGATCCGCCGTGCCTCGGCGATCCTCGACAACGATCCGCAATATCCGTTCTCGCGCGACCTGTTCGAGCATCTTTCGGTCGTGGACTATGGCGATTGCCTGCTCGACAGCGGCAATCACCAGAAGACTCCCGGCACGATCGAGCGCGAGGCGGCCAAGATCCTGAAATCAGGCGCGTTCCTTTTGACGCTCGGCGGCGACCACTTCGTCACTTGGCCGCTGCTCAAGGCGCATGCCGCGATCCACGGGCCGCTGGCGCTCGTGCAGTTCGACGCGCATCAGGACACCTGGCCGGATGACGGCAAGCGCATCGACCACGGCTCCTTCGTCGCCCGTGCGGTAAAGGAGGGCATCATCGACCCGGATCGCTCGATCCAGATCGGCATCCGCACCCATGCGCCCGACACGTTCGGCATCAAGATCCTCTACGGCCATGAGGTCGAGGAGATGCGGGCGTCGGACATCGCCTACGCGATCGTCGACCGGACTGGCGGCAGAAAGACCTATCTCACCTTCGACATCGACTGCCTCGATCCGGCCTTCGCGCCAGGCACCGGCACGCCGGTGGCCGGCGGCCCCTCCTCGGCAAAGATGCTGTCGACCCTGCGCCAGCTCGGCCAGATCGACATCGTCGGCGCCGACATCGTCGAGGTTGCGCCGGCCTACGATCATGCCGATATTACGGCGATCGCCGGGTCGATCATCGCCATGCACTATCTCGGCCTGTTGGCGGAGCGAAAGGCACGGCTCGACGAATTGGGCAACGGCAATCATGCCGCCGTAAATCACGCTAACGGCATATAACATTGGAATCGCAAGGAATTTTATAAGCGATGAAACCGAAAATCTTCATTGACGGTGAACACGGCACGACGGGCCTGCAGATCAGGGCGCTGCTGTCCGACCGCGGCGACCTGGAGATCATCTCCATCCCCACGGAACGCCGCAAGGAAGCCGCGGCGCGGGCCGAATTCCTCAACGCGGCCGATGTCGCGATCCTTTGCCTGCCGGATGCGGCGGCGAAGGAAAGCGTGTCGCTGATTACGAACGACGCGACCAAAGTGATCGACGCCTCGACCGCGCATCGCGTGGCCGAGGGCTGGGAATATGGCTTCGCCGAAATGGACAAGGACCAGGCGAAGAAGATCGCCAGCGCGAAACGCATCGCCAATCCAGGTTGCTGGCCGCAAGGGCCGATCGCGACGCTGCGGCCGCTGGTTGCGGCCGGTCTGCTGCCCCCCGACTTTCCGGTCACCGTCAACGGCATCTCCGGCTATTCCGGCGGCGGCCGGCCGATGATCGAGGACTATGTCGACAAGGGCGAGGACGCGCCCGAGTTCCTGCCCTACGGGCTGACGCTGCAGCACAAGCACGTGCCGGAGCTCAGGGCCTACGCGAAGTTGTCGCACGACCCGATCATGCAGCCGGCTGTCGGCAATTTCGCGCAAGGCATGATCACGGTGGTGCCGCTGCATCTGGCCGGTCTCGCCCGCGTGCCGACAGGCGCCGAGCTCCACGCGGCGATCGCCGACCATTACGCCTCGATTGACGGCGGCGTGGTCGAGGTAGCGCCTTACACCCATACGGAGCGCATGCCGGAGATCGACCCGGAGGTCTATAACGGCACCAACCGGATGAAGGTCTATGTGTTCGCCAATGACGAGCGGGCGCAGGCGCTGCTGATGGCCGTCTACGACAATCTCGGCAAGGGCGCGTCCGGCGCCGCGGTGCAGAACCTCGACCTGATGCTCGGCATCAAGCACTGAGCTCTCATGCAAGCATTGCCTGAGCGCTGGCAGGTCAGCGCTCCAGAACTCATCGCCGAGACGTTTTCCAGCCGCATCTGGAAGGTGACGCGCGAGGATGGTTCGCCGGCAATCGTCAAGGATCTGAAACCCTTCGACGATGTCGCGGACGAGTTGCGCGGCGAGCATTTTCTTGCCTGGCGGCGCGGCGAAGGCGCGGTGCGGCTGCTCGGCCGCGACGGCAATCGCATGCTGCTCGAATATGCGGGCGATAGGCTGCTCTCGCAGCATCTTGCGGAGCGCGGCGACGATGCGGCCACTGCGATCGCGGCCGAGCTGCTGGCGAGGCTGTTATCGCCCTCGCAGCACCCTGCCCCGCCGGACCTGCAGCCCCTGCGCGAACGATATGCCAGCTTGTTTCGAGCGGCCAAGGCTGATCGGGATGCCGGTCGACACGGCCTCTATGTCGACGCCGCCGACATTGCCGAGCGGCTGCTTTCCAACCCGCATGACGTCAGGCCGCTGCATGGCGACCTGCATCACGACAACATCCTGTTCGGGCCGCGCGGCTGGCTGGCGATCGACCCCAAGGGTGTGCTCGGCGCCCCCGGCTTCGATGCGGCTAATATGTTCTACAATCCGCTCGACCGCGACGATCTCTGCCTCGATCCGCCCCGGATCGCGCATATGGCCGAAGTGTTTGGAAAAACGCTCGGGCAGTCGCCGCGGGCCATCCTCGACCACGCGCTCGCCTATGGCTGCCTGTCGGCCGCGTGGCATCGCGAGGATAAAAACGCGGTCGATGAGAATCGTGAACTCGCCGTCGCCGAAGCAGTTCGCATGGTGCGGGCAAAGCTCTGACCGTTGAGGCGAAACCCGCGATGGTAACCGAGGATTCACCATAATCGGCTACTGATGGGGTTCGGCTTCCACAAAGGATTTCCCATGGTCAGCGCGATCTCGAGCTCCGTCCAGTCGGTGCAATATTCGTCGTCCACATCGTCTGACGACGCAGCCCAGGAGGCCGCACTCGAAAAACAGATCCAGACTCTCGAAGATCAGGCCAAGGCAGCTCAGGATCAGGTCGATGCCGCCAGGCTGCAGCAGCAGATCGCGGCGCTTGAAGCGAAGCTCAACGCGCTCAAAGCCGCCGACGCGGCGAAGCAGGCCGATCAGAACCAGTCAACGACGTCCGCCGCCGCTACGCGCCAGGCCGAATTCGACAACAAACCGACGACCCAGTCGCATCTGTTCTCGATGTGACCGTCAGCTTCTGACGTTTACCTCGGTGGGCAACGGATAGGCGCCCTTGGTGCCTCGCCAATGCGCGGCGGCGAAGCCGAGCAACACCAGCGCGATCGCCTGATGCGTCAACGCCATGTGCAGCGGCACCTGCATGAGCAGCGTGCCGATGCCGATCGAGGCTTGGACGACCACCAGCGCGAACAGAAGCGCGGCCCGGCGGGCATGGGTGGTGCCGGGCCGGCGCCGCCACGTCGCGATCATATGCCAGAGCGCCACGACAAAGACCGTGTAGGCGCCGAGCCGGTGGACGAACTGAACCGTCTTCGGATTTTCAAAGAAGTTCAGCCAGGCGGGTTCCAGGAGAAGCAGATCGGACGGGATCAGCTTTCCGTCCATCAGCGGCCATGTGTTGTAGCTAAGTCCCGCATGCAGCCCGGCGACCAGTCCGCCAAGATAGATCTGGATCAGCGCCAGAAGCACAATGAAGCCGGCGAGCCGCTGCGTCGAGCGGTCGGCGGCGGGCTCGGAATGCGGTGCGAGACCTCGCGCGACCACCATGGTGGCGGTGAAGATCAGCGCGGCAAGAGTCAGATGCGTCGCCAGCCTGTACTGACTGACCGAGACACGGTCGACCAGGCCCGACGCCACCATCCACCAGCCGATAGCGCCCTGCAGGCCGCCAAGCAGGAGGATGCCGACGAGCTTCGGGCCGAGGCCGCGCTCGATGCGCCGCGTCGCCCAGAAGAACAGCAGCGGCAAGGCAAAGACGACGCCGACGCTGCGGGCCAGGATGCGGTGCGCCCATTCCCACCAGAAAATCGATTTGAAGGCCTCGATGCTCATGCCCTTGTTGAGTTCGGTATATTGCGGGATCTGCTGGTAACGCTGGAACTCTTCCTGCCATTCGGCAGCGTTCAGCGGCGGGATCACGCCATGGATAGGCTGCCATTCGGTGATCGACAGGCCGGACTCGGTCAGCCGCGTCGCGCCGCCGACCAGCACCAGCGCGAACAGCACAAGCACCACGACGTACAGCCAGCCGCGCACCAAGGCGCGGTTGGTCAGGTCGCGGTCGCGTGCGGCATAAGGAGCCGCGGTGGTGATGGCTGCCATTTCGCTTTCCGGCGGTTGAACCGCGCGATTGGTGGACCAAGGCTCGCGCCGTGGCAAGACTGGACAGCGCGGCACGCCGTCGCGCCGGGCCGCCATGGTTGCGCGCGCTCTCCATTCGGCCTAAGCGAAACCGGTCAACGGAACCGCGACATGCCCATTCGCCTGAAAAAGCTGATAGGAACCATATTGCTGGTGGCGCTGGTTATCATCTACGCGCTGATCGCCTCCGCCGTCGCGGTCACCAGGCTCGCCGAATATGGTCCGACGGCGCATTTGCTGTTCTTCCTGCTTAGCGGCTTTCTCTGGGTGCTGCCGGCAATGGGCATCATCAAATGGCTGATCCTCGAGCCGTCTTCGAAACACTGAAGTACCTTAGATCGTAACGACCATCTTGCCGGCATTGGCAAGCGGCGTCGTGATGCCGGACAGCATCGTGCGGATATGGGCTACGCTCTGGTAGCGGCCATTGACGGAGATGCGCGGCAGCGCGTGCAGGAAGCCGGCATGCTCGGCGCGCAGCACACCGTGCCGCGTGGTCACCGCCGAGGCATAGCCGGCGTCGCGGGCGAAGCCAACTTCGCGGCAGCCGACGGCGCTGGCATAGCCATATGGGTAAGCCAGGTGCCGCGGCTCCTCGCCGAGCTTTTCCGTGAGGATGCGGCGGACGTCGCCGATCTCATGGCGCGCATCGGCTTCGGGCAGCCGCTTCAAGTTCCTGTGATTGACGGTGTGCGCGCCGATGGTCACCAGCGGGTGCGCGGCCATGGTGCGAAGTTCATCCCAGTTCATCAGGGTGCACGGGCGGTCCGCGCCGAATTCGAACCCATTCGAACGAGCCAGTTCGCGCAGCGCGGCGCCTTGCCCTTCCTCGGGGACTTCCACGGTCAGCCAGGCGTTCAGCCGCGCGACGGCCTGGACCTTACTGCCTTGTGTCGAGCAATCGATCACCGTCAACTTGCCCGCCATATTCAGCATCAGGCGCGAGCTGGTGTCGACGATGTCTTCGATCACATCCCACCAGAGGTCGGCGGCGCCGTCGATCAAACCAGGCGCGACGTAGATGGTGATCGGCGCGCCGTGCTTTTCCAGCACCGGCAGCGCTTCCGTCATGTTGTCGCGATAGGCGTCGTCGGCGGTGATTGTGGCGAACTGGCCGCCCTTGCCGCCGATCTTGATGCGCTCGATCGCCTCATCGAGAGACACAAAGGCATAGCCTCTTGCCTTCATGTCGGCGACCAGCCTGTCGAGGAAGGCGGGGGCGATATTCAGGTGGCGGTTGACGCTGTTAGGCTTCTCAGGTGTCGCGGTGACGCGGTGCAGCATCAGGATGGCGCCGATGCCGCCGAAAAACGGTCGCGCCAAGGGCGCAAGGCCGGAGTAGCGGGCAAGGTTCAATGCCAGCTTCCGGATTGCCTCGCCCCCGTCGATCATTCCTTCACCTTTTACGCCTAGGCTTATTCAAGCGCGACATTCGCCTATGCGAACCTCAGGTTGCAACCAATATGTCTTAAGGATTGAGGGATGGTTGACGCCACCGCGTCATTTGACGGCAATCGGGTCGCGGCCAACGAAAGCCCGGCGCTCGCCTCGAGCCAGGGTCGATTGACGGCAGCGGTGAGTACCGGCATCGCGGACTATGCGGAATTCTGCGCATCGGCGCTGTTTGCCCCGGCGCAGGGCGCCTCCTGGATCCGCAATTGGGCGGCCGAAACCAAGGCCGATATGGTGATTGGCACACTGTGCGCCGAAAGCCGGCCAGCGCTTTCGCTGGCGGTGGAAGTCGTCCGACATGGCCCGTTCCGCGTAGCCCGTTTCGCAGGCGGTCGTCACGCCAACGGCAATTTCCCTGCCGCCGACGCGCGGCTGCTGCCAAGGATCGACGGCCCGGCAATCCGCTCCCTCTTTGTCGCCATCGCGAAGGCGCGGCCGGACATCGACCTGATCTCGCTGGAAAGGCTGCTTCCCGACCTCGATGGCGTCGCCAACCCGCTCGCCGCGCTGCCCAGCTTCCCAAGTCCGAACCTCGCGCTCGCGGTCGACCTCGACGGAGGGTTCGACGCGTTGCTGTCGCGCGCCAGCGGCAAGCGCAAGCGCAAGAAGCACCGCTCGCAGACGCGCAAGTTCGAGGCTGTCGGCGCCTTCCGCCGCATCGAGGCGCGCACCCGCGAGGAGGTCGACAGGCTGCTCGATGCCTTCTTCGACATGAAGGAGGCGCGCTTCGCCAAGATGGGCATCGCCAATGTCTTCGGCGATGCTGGCGTGCGCGCCTTCTTCAGGGCGCTGTTTGCCGATGCACTCACCGAGGAAAAGCCATCGTTCCTGCTGCACGGGTTGGACGTCGCCGGGAAACTGCGCGCGGTCACCGGCTCCGGCCGTTCGGGCAAGCGGCTGATCTGCGAGTTCGGCGCCATCGCCGAGGACGATCTCGCCTTCACCAGCCCCGGCGATTTCCTGTTCTTCGACAACATCCAGGAAGCGTCCGAGCTCGGCTTCGACGTCTATGATTTCTCCGTTGGCGACGAGCCTTACAAGCGACTCTGGTGCGATATCGAGATCCAGCATTTCGAGGTGCTGGCGCCGCTGACGCTAAAGGGCCGCGCACTGGCGACAGCGATGCGGCAAGGCGCGCGGGCGAAGGGCTTCATCAAGAACAATCCGACGGTCTGGAAGCTGACCAAGATGCTGCGCCGCAAGGCGGCGGGTCAGGCTGCGCCTGCTGCAGCCGAGGACGACAGCTAGGCTTGGCAAGAGAGGCACAGTCGCCGTCGCGTTCGGGGGCGATGCAGGCAAGCGGGCCGAGACACTGAGGGACTCGACGGAACCTATCGAGCGCCGGGAGGTTTTCGCACCCAGAAGGAGAATGGCCATGGCTAAGTGCGACCAGTGCGGCAACGACTATGACAAGGCATTCCTAGTGAGCTTGGGCGGGCAAACCTACACGTTTGACAGCTTCGAGTGCGCGATCCAGAAGCTTGCGCCGATCTGCCCGCATTGCAGGGTGCGGATCATGGGACATGGCGTCGAGCAGGGCGATATCATCTATTGCTGCGCGCATTGCGCCGGGCAGGAAGGGGCCAACGCCCTGACCGATCGCGCGCCGTGACAATCGCGATTCCTCTGCCTCTCCCTTGGAGGGCCACGCGGAAACAACTTTCTCGTAGCGCTCTTGACCGCGATCCTGGGGCAGTCGTTCAGTTCTAACTACGCCGCCTGAACGATCTCGACCAATTCAACGTCGAACACCAGGTCCTTTCCGGCCAACGGATGATTGCCGTCGAGCTTGACGCTGGCGTCGTCCGCGCCGATGACCGTTACTTGCATGGGACGTCCCTCGCGGGTGCGGGCCTGCAATCGGGTGCCAATATCGACGTTGATGTTTTCCGGCACGCTGGCGCGGTCGATGGTTACGACCGCTTCGGGGCGATGGGGGCCATAGGCGGCGTCAGCGGGAACGGTGACGGTGCTTTTCGTGCCGACCTCCATGCCTTCGACATGCGTTTCCAGACCAGGAATTACCTGTCCTTCGCCCAGTGTAAACTGCAACGGTTCACTGCCGGAAGAATCGAATTGGGTGCCGTCGACCAGACGCCCAGTGTAGTTGATACGTACAGTGTCGCCATTCTTGGCCTGTGTCATAACAGCCATCCTTTGGGAGTTTCGAGGAACCGGCCTAGGGTTCACGGTCCGCTCTCGATCATCCACGCACGAAAGTGCGCAGCGCGAAACATCAAAACTAGGTGCTATGCCGCCGATGTAAAGTGCGGGAGCCGCCGAGAAATGCCCCGGTTCGGTCTTGCACCTAAGGACTGTCATGCCCCCGACTGAGCCGTGCTCGATTCGCTGCGGTCTCGGCCTCCGGTACCTCGCGGTTATCCTAGCAAGCGTCGCGGCAGCGCAGGACAGCCTTGTCGGCCTCCAGCCTTATGCAGCCGACCGGCGTCCGGGCAATGGATCTCCCGGTTCATGGCCGACCGGCGTGACCAGCGTGAGATTCGGATAGCCATTCTCGATCAGCTTGACCGCGGCCTGCGCCACCTGGTCGTCGGCCTCCAGCATCGACAGGAATACCTCGGTGCCGTCGCCAACCAGGCGGCCGATGCCTTGCGCGTCGGCCGGGCCGCATTCGACCACGACGAGGTCGTAGGCCGTGGTCAGCGACTGCATGATGATCGGCAAGCGGTCGGCGGCGCGCATGGCGCGCACCGGATCGGCGGTGCCGACAGGGACGACATGCGCGTCCGAATAAAGATCGGGATGGATGACGTCGCTGAACTGCGCCTCGGAAGCAAGCAGATTGGTGACGCCGGGGAAGAGGCTTGAGTCCAGCATCGGCCGCGACGCCGCACCCGATGCGGTGAGATCGAGCAGCAGTACGCGCAGGCCGGCGTCCGAAACTTCGCGCGCCACCAGCACGGCGGACGCGGCCGCCTCGTCGCCTTCGGGCGACACGAAGATCGCGCGCGCCGCACCGGAAGCGATGAGCTTCTCCGCTGCCTTATCGACGTCGATCTCACCGAGCCTGGACGGAAGCGGTTCGGGTTTCGGCTCGGGCATTGATTGCTCTGCCTCAAGGGGCTCCACCTCAGTTGCATGGCTCTCCGGCATCCGAGACTGCCTTTCCGCCAATCGCTCGCCGGGCATGGCTGCCTCATAAGGGGCGAAAGGGCCGTCCTCGACTTCGGCGACCACCGGTTCGGGGCGCGCCACGGGCATCGCCACCTGCTCTATGTTCTCAAAGCGGGCACCCGGGGCCGGGCGCATGGCGCGGCCGGAGAACAATTCGGCAAGCAGCGTGCCGATCGCCATCAGCAGCAGCGACGCGGCGGCGGCGGCCCCCGTGATCGGCCCGATCTTCGGGAAATAGGGTTGCGACGGCACCTGGGCTTTCGCAATCAAGCTCGCCGCGACAGGCAGGTATTTGCGATCCTTGCGGGAAGCCGCCGCGTTGTAGCTTGCCATATAGGATTCAAGCTGTTGGCGCTGAACGTTCGCATCGCGCTGCAGGGCGTCCAGTTGCACCTGCTGCTCGCCGGCGCGCGCTGAGGCGGCCTTCAGGGTGTTGACGTCCGCGATCAACTGATCCTCGCGGGCCTTGGCCGTCTGGGCCTGGGCCGACAGGCCCCGGATGATCTTTTGCGCCTCATTGCGAATCTGGCCGTCGAGGTCGGCAAGCTGCGACTTCAGCGCGCGGATGCGCGGATGGTTGTCGAGCAGGGTCGTGGAAAGATCGGCTATGTTGGCCCTGAGCTCCACCTGGCGCTCGCGCAGGCGCTGGATCAGGTCGGAAGACAGGACTTCCGGCACGCTGTCCAGCGAAGCGCCGTTCTGCAGCGCCCGGCGCACGCTCTCGGCGCTGGCCTCGGCAGCGCCGCGACCGGCGCGCACCCGAGACAATTCGCTCGACAGTTCAGAGAGCTGCTGAGTCGGAAGCACCGAATTGTTGCCGCCCATCAGAAGGTCGGACTGGGCGCGGAACGCCGCGACCTTGGCCTCGGCGTCCTTCACGCGATTCTGCAGGTCGGCGATTTCCGGCGCCAGGAAGTCGGTGGCGGCGGCATTCGATTCGAGCTTGGCGTCGCCCTTCGACGCGATATAGGCGTCGGCAATGCCGTTCGCGATCGCCGCGGCAAGCTTGGGATCCTGCGAGGCGAACTCGATCGCGATCGCACGTGTCTTTTCGACGGCGTAGACATTGAGCTTGTCGTGCATCGCATTCAGCACGCGCTCCTCCGGCGGGATATCGAAGGGATCGCTCTTCAAGCCGACAAGGACGAGCACACGCCCGAGCGCCGACATCTTCAGCGTCTCGTCGAACTCCGGCAACTTGTCCAGGTTGAGCTTTGTCGCCACCTGCTTGAGGATGTCGGGAGAGGAAATAATCTGGACCTGGGTAGCAACCCCCTGCTCGTCGAGAATCGGCTTGTCGTCATCGTTCGTGCCCGGCGGCCGGGTGAATTCCGATTCGCGCGAGCCGATCTCCAGCTTGGCCGTCGCCTTGTAATATGGCGTCGCGAGCCACGCGAAAGCGAAGGCCAGTCCCGTGACCAGAAGCGTGATAAAAACAATGCGCAGCCAGTTCCGCCCCAGGCTGGCGAAAAGCTGTCTCAGGTCGACATCGACATCTGCGGCCGCGGATTGAACGGACATGCATCCTGCTCCGGAACTTTTGAGTCTTGGATGGACCGTAAACAACTATGGTAACTCACCCGTTAAGATGAGGGTGGAGGCTTATTAGAGGGCACTCAAAGAATGTTGGGCGAAAGCAATAGAACAATTCAGCTTTTTGCCAATCTCCGCTGCCCCGAACCGCACTCCTTTACCGCCCATTAACCCTAACAGGATGATAACGGACGCACGTTCCTGGGGTTGGCCGCGGCTTGCGGCAAGAGCGATGAAGGTTCCTGGCCGGTCATGAAAAGCACTGCTTCCCTCTTTCGCGCTTTGCTTGCTCTGTCGCTGCTCACCGGCTGCTCGAGCTACCGTCCGACACCCGCCGCCTTCCATGAAGTGCTCGACCAGCCCTACCGACTCGGCGCCGGCGACCGCGTCCGGGTCACGGTGTTCGAGCAGGACGGGTTGACCAACACCTACAGCGTCGACCAGTCCGGCTATCTTTCCTTTCCGCTCGTTGGCGCCATTCCGGCGCGCGGCCACACCGCACAGCAGCTGGAAAAAGAGATCGCCGACAAATTGCGCCAGGGCTATTTGCGCGATCCCGACGTTTCGGTCGAGATCGACCGCTATCGGCCGATCTTCGTCATGGGCGAAGTCGGCGCCGCCGGCCAATATTCCTACGTGCCGGGACTCACCGTCCAGAAAGCCGTCGCCATCGCGGGCGGCTTCACACCGCGCGCCAATCAGGGGAGCGTCGACATCACCCGCGACATCAACGGCAAGGTGATGACCGGACGGGTGCTGACATCCGACCCGCTGCTGCCCGGCGACACCGTCTACGTCCGCGAACGCCTGTTCTGAAAAAGCCGTCGTGGCGGTGACCCTCAGGATCGTCCACTGCTTTCGCTCACCTGTCGGAGGAATCTTCCGGCATGTGCGCGACCTGACCGAGGCACAGGTCGCCGCCGGCCATTCGGTCGGCATCGTTTGCGACTCGACGACCGGCGGCGACTATGAAGAGCGCTTGTTCGAGGCGATGAAAGACAACCTGGCGCTCGGCATCCATCGCACGCCGATGCAGCGCCATGTCGGGCTGGGCGACCTCGCCTCGGCCTGGCGCACTTACCGAATCATCCAGGAATTGCGGCCGGACGTGCTGCACGGGCACGGCGCCAAGGGTGGCGCCTATGCCCGGCTGTTCGGCTCACTGTTGCGGGTATCAAGGTCTCGCGTTGCCCGCCTTTATTCGCCGCATGGCGGCTCCCTCCACTATGACGAAACCACGGCGACGGGAAAGCTGTTCTTCGGCCTGGAGCGCTTCATGGCGCGCTTCACCGACTGCCTGCTGTTCGTTTCCGACTACGAGCGCAACACCTATCGCCGCAAGGTCGGCGAGCCGCCCATACCCAACACGCTGGTCTATAACGGCCTGCGCGCAACCGAGTTCGAACCGGTGGCGACGGCGGTGGAAGCCGCCGATTTCTTGTACATCGGCATGATGCGCGACCTGAAAGGCCCGGATATCTTCATCGATGCGCTGGCGCTGGCCGGCAGCGAGCTTGGACGCCCCTTGAGCGCGGTAATGGTCGGCGACGGCGACGACCTGCCGCGCTACCACGCGCAGGTCGAACGGCTCGGTCTCAGGAGGCATGTCCGTTTCCTGCCGCCTATGCCGGCGCGGCAGGCCTTTGCACTGGCGGAACAGATCGTCGTGCCGTCCCGCGCGGAGGCGATGCCCTATATCGTGCTCGAAGCTTTAGCCGCCGGCATGCCGATGATCGCGACCGCGGTCGGCGGCATTCCGGAAATCTTCGGCGAAGGCTCCCCTGCCCTGATCCGGCCGGATCCCGGCGAGCTTGCGGGCAAGATGGGGACGGCGTTCGGCGATCGCGACGCTTACCGGAAGGTGATGCCGCAGACCGACGAGCTCAAGGCCCGATTTGGCGCCGACGTGATGGCGGCCGAGATCGAGAAGGCCTATTTCTCGGCGCTGAACAAATAGGCTTGCGACGGCCTAACAGCTTTAAAACCACCGGTTGTTTCAAGGCTTTCTTAGCTCTCTTTTGCTATGCAGTTCCGCGAAGCTCGCGGACAGTTGCCATGAATGAGATCGACCCCGCGCACCGCTTTTCCATAGATGCGGTGCGCAACTACGACGCTCCCGCCGACGGCGACAAGGCCGGAGGCATCAACGATGTGGCGCGCCAGGTCGCCTCGCAATACCGGCGCGATACCATGTCGCCGATCATGGTCAGCGGCGTGCTGCGCATGGTCGAGTTCGCGCTGCTGTTCCTGTCGGGGCTCGGCGTCTATTTCCATTATGTCGGCTTCTTCAATTACCTGGCCTGGCAATATCCGCTGGCAATGGCGGCGACATCGTTCCTGGCCGTGGTGCTGTTCGACGTGACCGACTGCTACCAGATCGCGGCGCTGATGCGCCCGTTGGCCAATTTCGGTCGCATGCTGCTGGTCTGGGCCGGCAGCTTCGCGCTGATGGCGCTCACCGCCTTCGCCATCAAGGCGTCGGAAGACTATTCGCGCCTGTTGTTCGGCACCTGGTTCGTGGCCGGTTTCTTGCTGATCTTCGGCCTCAGGCTGGTAATGTCGACACTGATCCGGCGCTGGGCGCGCGACGGCCGCATGGAGCGCCGCGCGCTTATCGTCGGCGGCGGCAAGGCGGCCGAACAACTGATCCGCTCGGTGGAGAAGCAGCCCTACAACGACATTCGTATCTGCGGCATCTTCGACGACCGCAACGACAAGCGCTCGCCGCCGATCGTCGCCGGCTACCCGAAGCTCGGCACCATTTCCGAGCTGATCGAATTCGCCCGCATCGCGCGCATCGACATGCTGATCGTGTCGCTGCCGCTGACCGCCGAATCGCGCGTCCTGCAGCTCCTCAAGAAACTCTGGGTGCTGCCGGTCGACATCCGGCTTTCGGCGCACTCGAACGCGCTGCAGTTCCGGCCGCGCGCCTACTCCTACATCGGCTCGGTGCCGATGCTCGACATCTTCGACAAGCCGATCAACGACTGGGATTCGGTTGCCAAGCGCGCCTTCGACATCGTTTTCTCGCTGATCGGCATCATCGTCTTCTCGCCGGTGATGCTCGCCACCGCGATCGCCATCAAGCTCGACAGCAAGGGGCCGGTGCTGTTCAAGCAGAAGCGGCACGGTTTCAACAACGAGATCATCGAGGTCTACAAGTTCCGCTCGATGTTTACCGACCGCTCCGACCCGACCGCCAAGCAGACGGTGACCAAGAACGATCCGCGTGTCACCCGCGTCGGCCGCTTCATCCGCAAGACCTCGATCGACGAATTGCCGCAGTTCTTCAACTCGCTCTTCGGCTCCCTGTCGCTGGTCGGGCCGCGCCCGCATGCCATCGCTGCGCAGTCGCACAATCTGCTCTACAACGAGGTGGTCGACGGCTATTTCGCCCGCCACAAGGTCAAGCCCGGCGTCACCGGCTGGGCGCAGATCAATGGCTGGCGCGGCGAGATGGACACCAATGAAAAGATCCGCATGCGCACCGAATACGACCTCTACTACATCGAGAACTGGTCGATGCTGTTCGACCTGCGCATCCTGTTCCTGACGCCGGTCCGCCTGCTGAACATGGAAAACGCCTATTGAGCGCCATCGCCCATCAGTTGCAGCCGCAGGCTGTCAACAAATTGCCGGCGTCGGCGATCAACAAGCTGCCGCCTCCGGCGGTCAGCAGGTTGCCGCTTCCAGCGGTCAACGCCAAGCTGATTTCGCTGATCGCGTCGGCCGCGATCGGCATCGGTATCCTGCTCTCCGGCTTCGTCATCAGCGAACCCGCGCCTTACGAAATCTATATGGCAGGGCTGATCGCGGTCTGGGCGCTGTTCGGGCTCAGGATCTCGCGTGCCATCGTGCCGTTGCTGGTGCTCCTTGTGGCGATGAACATCGGCGGCATGATCGCCATGACGCAGATGGCGGATCTCGCCAACACGCCGCTCTATCTCGCCGTGTCACTGTTTCTCGCCTTCAGCGCGGTGTTCTTCGCTTCGGTGACCTCGGTCCAACCCAGCCTCTACCGGTTGATCTTCATCGCTTACGTCGTGTCGGCCGTGGCGACGTCGTTGCTCGGTATCGCCGGTTATTTCCATGCCTTTCCGGGCGCGGAGATGTTCACCAAATACGACCGCGCCGCCGGCGCCTTCCAGGACCCGAACGTGTTCGGGCCATTCCTGGTGCTGCCCGGAACCTATCTGCTCTATCTGCTCCTGACCGGTCCTTTATCGCGCATGCCGCTCTTGGCGGTACCGCTGCTCATCATCACGGCCGGCATCTTCTTTTCCTTCTCGCGCGGCGCCTGGGGCATGTTCGCGGTGTCGGCGGTGCTGCTCACCGCCTGCCTGTTCCTGCAGAGCGCCAGCGGCAAGTTCCGGCTGCGGGTGGTGGTGATGACCATCGCGGCCTTGGCGCTGCTGGCCATCGCCATCCTGGTCATCCTGCAACTCCCCGGCGTGTCGGACATGTTCACCCAGCGCGCGCAGCTCGAGCAGAGCTACGATTCGGCGCGGCTTGGCCGCTTCGCCCGCTATACGATCGGCTTCCAGCTGGCGATGGAGCACCCGTTCGGCATCGGCCCGCTGGTCTTCGGCACGATCTATGGCGAGGACACGCACGACATCTGGCTGAAGACGCTGATGGATTATGGCTGGCTGGGCTTTGTCTCGTTCCTGACGCTGACGCTATGGACGATAGGCGCCGGCTTCCGCATCCTTCTGCGCGACCGGCCATGGCAACCCTATCTGCTTTGCGCCTATGTCGCCTATCTCGGCAATATCGGCCTCGGCACCTTCATCGACATCGACCACTGGCGCCACCTCTACCTGCTGCTCGGACTGATCTGGGGCGCGATCGCGCTGGAGTACCGGCACCAGCGGGAATTGCGGCTGGGAGCGCCTGCGTCTCTCCTCGCGATTTCACCTGCGCGATAGGCACCGAATTCGGTTGACCGGCACCGCCTTATCACGATACATCGCCACCCGGTCCGGAGTGTAGCGCAGCCCGGTAGCGCACTTGACTGGGGGTCAAGGGGTCGTCGGTTCGAATCCGGCCACTCCGACCAAAATAGATCAAGGACTTACCCCCAAAGTCCAACCTCGAAGAAATCACTGAAAAGCCGCTCTGGTAACGTTCTAGGTAACAAAAGGCCCGGAGCCGAAGCCGCCGGGTCTTCCGCAGTGACGTTCCGTTGCGTTCACATGCAAGGTGCGATCAAGACAAATCCGGAAGTGCGGTCGATGTGGACGTGGGCCAGGTCGCACTGGTCACCATGAAGCGCCTGCACCTTCTCGGCAATGATCCTCGCAAGCGCTTCGATGTCGTTGCCAGGGTCTTGGGCCACAATCGGCCAAGTCTTCGCCCTGGCAGATTTCCAATTCCAAACTTTACCAGAATATTTGTGGTCGCTTGCAGAGATGTAGACTTTCATAGATGCTGCCTCTTGGCCTTGGGAGGGCTAGGGGATGAAAATAAAGGGGCGGATGGCACTCGCTGCCGTCGCAGCGCTTTGCGGCTGCCAGACAAGCAATCAAGCCGACTACATGCAGATTGGCTACGGGCCAAGTTTCGATGTGGCCCATGCCCAATGCGAACTGCAAAAGGGTTCGGCTGACCAGGGCTATATTGCCATAGGGTCACCGGGCTTTGTAGCGGGTGCGGGAATTGGCAACGCTCTCGGCAACTTAGCTGCCGAAGATCAGTACATGAAGAACTGTCTCATCCTGAGCGGATGGAAACGCGCGCCGCATGGCCAGGGTGACGCGGCAGCGGCGGTCGCTTCCGGCGTCCCGCCGACGACTTACGGGATTGCACGCGCACCTGGTAGCTGGATAAACACTGCCTTGCTCGACTGGTCCGACGCGAACAACAAGTGCATCGCTGGCGACAAGACGGCTTGCGCCACGAAGGCAAAGTTGGGCGCGAAGCTAAAGGCTGCCGGCATCAACCCTTCACCAGTATAGAAATTCTCCAAGGGCGAAGCAATGATCCACGCTATCGAGCCGGTCCAGCCGAAGACCATAAGAGGGTCACGAGTTAAGAGCCTTTTCTATCTTCTGGGAGGCATAGTCCTCGTTTGGGTGGGATCTCATGCGGTCCAGGACTCTGCGTCTCGCTCAGGCCTAATCGCGGTCAAGCTCGTAGTTGCCGGATGGGCTGGCATCGTCTTTTTCGGACTATCTGCACTGGGCGGCGCATTATCGTTCATCCGCCCGCGTGCTTTGATCCTGGACCGCGATGGCTTTGCGATCGGCGGCGGCATTATTCGATCTCCATTGAAAATTGCATGGCGGGATATTCAGGGGTTTCACGTCCGGAAGCAGAACCGCTACAAGTCGATCGGCTTTCGCTTCGAACTTAGCGCCAAGACGCGGTTGAACAGAAGGCCCGGGATTGAGCTTAGCGTGTCTGGTGCGGGATGGCCGCTATCAACCGAGAAGATGGTCGAGACCCTGAATGCTTATCGGCTGCAGGCTCTGAATAGCGAAGCCGAGCCGATGAGCATGGTGACCGGGACTCACTCCGCCAAACTTTCAACGACCGGGAATTTGCCTCCTCGTCGGCTGCCGGAAATCGCTATAGAGTTTGATGACAGGGCGCGACAGCGAAGGCCGGTCGCCACTTCGGCCATGCTGCTACTGTTCGTTACGGTCGCTTCGCTCGCGGGTTTCATTACGAGCCGGTTTCTCGACTGGTAGGCCCCTCTGGCGTCGCACTGCATCGAGAGCGTCACGACACCGCCGCCGATATTGAGGGATTCACAGATTCCGAGTTTCGATCTATTCTGAGGGCATGGAACGGGCCTTCGATGACACCGCCGCAGCCCTGAGAGCCCCGCAAGCGCGGTTGCGGGCTCGCTACGGTGCGTTGGTCCGGCGACTGGCTGAAGGCCTCGCCACTGATCTTGCGATCGGCCTAGGCATCGCCATTGTTCACCTTCTTCGCTGGATAATCGACAGGTGAACCCCACGATCAAGGGCGCCCTGATCATTGCAGTGGCGATTGTGATCGCGACCGCCATGTTTATCTATTTCGGCCCGTATCAATCGTGCGTTCGGGAGCTACGGGTGTCAAATCCTTCCCCGGCAGCCACGTGCGCAAATTTAGTCCGGTAAGAATCCGGTAATATTAGCACACGCTTGAATTCTGACTGAACCAGGAGCATTGTGGCCGATGGATGCCACCCGAAAAGTGGTGGTGAAAGGGATAACGTCATGGAATCGGTTTGCTACATCCCCGGCGGGATTTGCCTTGCTTCCGTTATCGTCAACATTGCGATGGCCCTTATCGTCATGGCACCGTTTGCCGCTACCCGGCTGTTGGTGTTGAGAATGCGAGAGCACTCGACCGTAACACTTCAGCCTGCGTAGGCTTGGGAGGCGGTGCGATGCGACCGATGCTATTGATTGTCGCTGCCATTGCCGCATTCTTCGTTTGGGACGGATTGGCAAATAAGAGCACCTATAGAATTGCGCTAATGAAGAGCATTGACCAAGCCGAGAACTTCCAGGGCCTTGTCAGGGTCTCCTGGAATTAGCTTCTCTGAACGCCGCTGTCGCGTGATCGAAGGTGGGAGCGAGCAGCGGGTTCGCAACGTCCTCTGACCCATAATGGCATATTGGGGGACTGCGCGATACGCGGTCGCATGAGCAACGCGTAGATACCTGGAACTAAGCTGCGGCGATGACCACGAGACCCGGATGCTCGTCCGAAATGGGTCAAGCCCAGGGGAGTTCCGTTGAAGGTCCGCTGTGAGGCAGCAACCCTGACCCGGAGATGTCCGGCAGGGAACACCTTGATCAGATCCCGATGCAGGCACCCATGGTCAGGCCCGAGTCGCTTGACCAGTTCAGCGACATCAAGACCGGCCTTCCGCTTGCATGTGAGGCAGTCGACCGAAAGGCCCGTCCCGGCCTCTAGCTTTTTGCCGGGCTGGCCTTCATCGCCGCCTGCCGGTTGGTCTCCGCTATCCCTATAGCCAAGTTGAATCGAGCTTTAGTGGCTGCTAATATCTCTTTGGCTCGCCGGTGCTGAGCCGGGACTGAACGGTCGAAACCGCGCGGGCTGTGAGCCGATTTCGCGCGACGCTAGCACCCACCAAGGGAGGTCGAAATGAGGTTCAAGCATGGTCTGCTGATTGTTGCTATCGGGGCGCTGTGTCTCGGACCGGCCAATGCCCAGTCGGCCAAAGACGCCATCGAAGCCAGCAATGCCGAGTTCATGAAATCGCTCAACAGCAAGGATGCCGCGGGCGTGGCATCGCACTACACTGACGACGCGGCCGTGTTGCCGCCGAATGGGATGCGAGTCGACGGGCGTGAGAACATTCAAAAGTTTTGGCAGGGCATAATTGAGTATGGAGTTTCCGACCTCAAGCTCACAACTGTTGAGGTGGAAGAGCGCGGAGATCTGGCGTTTGAATTAGGCAGTTTTACATACAAGGCGCCGGGCAAAGACTCCAAACCCATGGACGCCTCCGGCAAGGCAATAGTTATCTGGAAGAAAGCACAAAACGGCAGCTGGCAGCTTTATCGCGACATCTGGAATGACGATCCTGCGAAAAAATAGGCATTGCCCCACGCCCAGGCCGGCCGCCTGCCGCTGACCGTGGATGAATCGGCAGCGGCTGCAGCCTGCCTTGAGGGAACCTTAGTGCGCAGCCGGTGTTCGGCGGCATGCGCTATTCGTGACCACCTTGTGTCCGCCAGTTTCCCGCCGAGGTGGTCTGGGACCCAAGCCTGATCCCTGGTGGGTCCTGAGCGTTGTCTTCACGTTGGGGCCGGATCGCCTGGTGAATCCGAGCGTCACTGCTCGTCGACCCGCCTCGCTGCACTTAAAGGCTCGGCGTTCCTTTTTTCTACATCGTGTCGGCTGGCGCGAAGAAACAGTTTTCGTCTTCTTCGGTGGGATGCAGGCAGATGTGGAAGTTATCATCTCCCGAAGGAATCACGACATCATAAGGAACGAAATAGCGGTTCTGGTGAGTGACCTTCTGATGATCGCCTGGACGCAAGATGATGACATAGCCGTCCGGTCGCGGCGTCACGGTGCTGGCGGGAATCTTGCCGCATTCACCGGTGACCGTATCGCCGTGACAACAGGCAGGTGGATACGTCCAACTTCGACTGGCGCTGTGTGCTGAGGCAATACCGCTCTCAAGGGCTGCAACCGTGACCACCACGCTTGCCAGCCCTGCGCGTTGTCGCGCGCTGACCGTATGCATCGAAGGGCCCCTTGCAGCGACCGCAGTCGTAATCACCCAAACTCGCGGACTCGCTAGGTGGCCCGCTGGACTTATGCCTGGGCGATGCGACTTCCTCTCCTAGATTAGCATTCACTAATATGCTATGCAAATGCCCCGAGCCCGTCCATGGAACAGCCACAGAGGAGGCATCGATATGACGGGCGACCGGATGATCGCTCACCTACTCGCGGCAGATGCTGTTGCCCGCGACGCCGCCGAAAAATGGCTTGGACGACATCGGCCACCGCTTGGGGACCATTCGGTGCATGCGGTCGGAGAACGATACTTGGTTGGCCTGGCAGGCGTGATCGTCACGGCTGCGGCACTGGTGTTTTTGAAACGTGATCGTCATGGGCCGAGGATGGTTGGCCCGCGGGGAGGTGAAATTATGGGTCGGTTCACTCTTTTGCTGACTGGACTTGCATTGTGGCTTGTGGCGTTTGTTACGCCTTCAAATGCTGAAGACTATACCAAGCCCGGACCGTTTGCGGTTGGCCTCCAGAAGTTTACGTTTTCCGACACGTCCGGCAAACGTTCAATGGCAGCCATGATCTGGTATCCTGCCGCCGGTCCCGTGCCAGACCCCAACGCGGTTCTAGATGATTCGATTGATGCGCCTGCAGCGACAAGTGGTCCCTATCCGCTGGTGGTCGTGATCCATGGGCTTTCAGGCCTCGGCTACATGTTCGGTTCGGTGGGCCGGCACCTCGCATCCCATGGTTTCGTCGTCGCTGCTGCCGATTATGATACCGGACCCTTGGATTACGGAGTTTCCTGGGAAGATCGACAGACGGTCTGGCTGCTCTACAATCGCCCGGCCAATGTGGTGCGAGTGATTGGGTACGCTGATATGTTGGGCGCCCCGGGTGGAAAGCTCGCCGGGGTCATCGACACCTCTCGCATTGGCGTCTGGGGATTGTCGACCGGTGGTACCACCGCGTTCCAGGCGGCGGGCGCACAAATCGACCTAAAGGCGCTGGATGCCTGGTGCGCTGTAAACAAAGAGGATGCCAAAGCTGATGAAACGTGCCAATTCGTCGGCCACGAGCAAGCCATCGCAACGCACTATGGCGTTTCTGATCCGTTTGCGGCGCCAATGCCGCCCATTTGGGACAAGCGCGTGGCGGCTCTCGTCGCCGCAGCTCCGGGCGGCGAACTGCATGCGTTTGGCGACAAAGGCATTGCGGCGGTCAAGCTGCCGACACTGATAATGTTCGCTTCCGATGACACCGATGTCTCGCCTAAATTCAACGCCTTGTGGGCGTATGACGGCATCGGTAGTCCAGATAAAGCGTTGGCTACGTTTGATCATGGCGGGCATACGTTTTTCATGAATTCATCGACGCCCAACTTCCGTGAGGCGACAGCACTGGCTACCGCGTTCTTTCTCGCCGTCCTCAAAGGCAACCCCGCCGACAGGGCATCGTCGATGCGTGATGTGGCGTCGTTTCCAGGCCTAAGCTATCGAACGACACTACATTAGACTGGGTAAGTTGACGTCTAAATGGAGCTTTGAATTGGGCTGCCGCCGATCTGGGGATCAACATAGATTTTGGTGGCGATTCGATTTCAGTGCCGAACCAATCTACACACTCACTGGACACTCGGACTCCGGATAAGGTTCGAATCCGGCCACTCCGACCATTATAGAACGAGGACTCCCCCCAAAGTCCTGTCTCCCATACATTGCCGAAGAATGTATATGGGTAGCAAAAAGGCTTGGAGAGCGGGGCTCGGTAGGCTTTTTATTCCAGCGATTGTGCAGCCAAATTCCCCTGATACCAAGGTACCCTAGGGGATTGGGCAATATGTTGGCCACGCCTCTGAACTGCGGTATTCAGTTATGGCCACAAAACAGCGCAACAGCCACCAAAATATAAGAGGCGGCAACGATCAGATATGCAATTTGAAGGAAGGTCATCCGGGTCATCCTGATTGAGAACGACCTTCCAGATATTCGCATAAAATCAGTCCCGCAACGGGATAATTTTGACGAAGGGGCATGCCCCACTATCAGAAAAATTGAACTGACTTACGTGCGCTACCGCGCTCACTTGCGTGCGATGGTACCATATCGTCGCGAGGATTGCCCATCGGCGACATCTGTGTTGGCGTGGCGATGCAGGAGAGATGGCCAATTGATCGGCGCTGGTGGCGTAGGATGCGCCTCGAGTTTGCTAAGAACGATTCGGCTTGCTGGGGGGTGTCTCGTGCCATGGGAAATGCGTGTCTTCGTCCCAGCGAGAATTCTTAATCCTATATTGCTGCATCCTGGCTTCAACCTCCCATGCAAGGCGCGAATAATAGGAGAGCCAATCTTCCGAAATCTCGGTGGGCTTACGCTTCTCGAGTGGAACTTCCGCTCGCCACACACCGACCGTCCCAGTGTTGGGGCTATACCAGCCGACTTCGTCGTGGATAACGCGATGCCTAAAATCCGCGATCTCCATGAACTGATCAGCGAGTTTGGCCACCTTTTTTCGATCAGCTTCGCTCTCGATACGCCTCGAAAGCCAACCAAGAAGGTTGGCTCGCGGTCTGTAATTGGTGACGCTTGCCGTAAAAGCTCGGCCCGCTAATTCGTCCAGTCCTGCTACGTGCCAAATCAGCCTATTTAGCTCTGCATCCAAGGAACCGAACCTGACCACGAGTAAGCCGATTAGAGGCAGAAGGCGTTCCGGGACTAAGGTGCCAGGAACATATTGAGGGTTTGCCATGGGCTACTCCAGGTATGGCTTACGCATCTCGAACGAAGTATCCAAATCGTGGCAGTTTCGGTTTCTCCTAACCGCGATTGCTAAACACGACTGTCATGCGCCAACATGCGGCGCGCGCTTTCCTCGTCGGTGATCAGGATGGTCGGCGCGATCAGGTTCATGGCGCCGAGCAGCGCCTCGGTCTTCTCTACGCCGCCGGAAGTGAGGATGCGGATCGGCGCCTTGCGCAGGCGGTCGACATCCACCGACATCACGTGGCTGTTGACGGGATGGTCGACCAGATCGCCATTGCGGTCGAAGAAATGGAACAGAAGGTCGCCGACTGCGCCGCGCGCAAGCAGGGCCTCGCGGTCCGCTTCCTTGAGAAAGCCGCCGCGCGAGAAGGTGGTGGCCGAAGCGATGCCGCCGACGCTCAGCAGAACGGCATCGAGCGCGTCGGCCATCTCAAATATCTCCTGCAGACCGCAGCGCTCGACCAGCGCGATCTTGGTTTCGACGCTGTCGACGACGGCCGGCGTCGGCATCAGATAGCCGTCACCCTGGAATATCTGGGCAAAGCGCCAGGCGAACTCGGCCGGATTGGTCCGGCGCGCGACACCGACGCCGCCAAGCAGCGAAATCACGCTGAAATCGGTCAGCGATTTGGCGCTGATGAACGGCAAGGTATGGAACAGCGTCACGCCCCAGCCGACGCCGACCCGCATGCCCGACTTCATCGCGTCGGACAGGAACATGCCGGTCTTGGCAGCGATTGCCGGGATCGGATCGGCAAGGGGGTCGGTGAGCGGCGCCACCAGCGCCTGCTGCAGGCCGAAGGTCCTTTCCAACGCGCGCTCCAGCCGCACGATCTCCAGGAGCTCGCTCTCGATGGTGATCTTGACCTCGTTGCGCGCCCTCGCCTCGGCCAGCATGCGCACGATGGTGACGCGGCCGACGCCGAGCACGTCGGCGATCTCGTTCTGCGTCATCTGCTCGACGAAATACATCCAGGCGGCGCGGATCCTGAGGCGGTCGGTCCGGCTTTCGTTGACGACCTGTTCGGATACCTCAGCCCTGCCGTTTTCGGGTTCGCCCTGCCGTCGCCTGCCCAAGTTCCCCTCCACTGCGGTGATGAAGCTGCCATCGCCGATTCTGCATGCTGGTTAAATATTGCCTATTGATCTACCAATCGACACGAACAATCTAGAGAGGGCGACTGGTGCCCCCGAGCCGTGACCGGCTTCGGCATTTCGAGGCGATTGGCGATGCTGCGACAAATATCCGAAGATGTCCGCGTCAACCTGAAGGACCGGCTTCGGGAACTGCGCGACGCCATCCGCCAGAGCCGCCACGACAACGCCGGCGAAACCTCGCACGATATCGCCGGCAGTTTGCCTCCCTTTCCGGGCCGCAGCCTGCTTGGCCATGCCGCGAGCGCCGTCGACGAGGCGCTGACGATCGCCGAATCCTTCGTTCCGCATTCCCGGCCGCTCAAGGTCGACGGCACGACCGTCAAAAGCCTTAGGGCCTATTTCCCGGAAGGCGATGAAGACCGGCAGATCAGCGGCGAACGCCAGTTCAGGCGTGACATGTATTATCTGACGCGTGCGGTTCTCGCCGGGCTCGGCATAGACAACCCGAGAGTCCATGAGGCGGGCTTTTCGGCCGTTCATGCCGCGATGCGCAAGCGCCATGCGGATCTGCTCGCCGCCGCGACAGAAGCCGCGGCCTCCACGGATCAGATCGCAGCGGCCTGCTCGGCCCTGCTTGTGGAATGCCTCAACCACCACCCTGTCCAGCTTGGCGAAACCGGCTCGGCCGCAACGATCTCCGCAGACCGTTCGTTCGACATCGATTGCCTTGCGCCGATCGTGCTTGCCTGCGGTCTCGCCACCAAAGGCGACACGTCCGAGCCGGATATCCTCGAAATCGCCTTGCTCGCGACCGAAGCCCGCGAGGATCGCATCCGGCAGGCCTGCGCCCAGGCGAACGCGGTGCAGGAGCTGACACCGATCCTCGCCACCCTGCTTGCGCATCTGACGTAACCGTCGCGAGGGATCCGCTATCGCTCGGCCGCCATGGCCGCGATGGTCTTCTTGGCGCGCTGGATCGAGGCCGGACTCATGCTGAGCTCGGTCAACCCCATTTTGATGAAGGCCGGGATCAGATCCGGGCGGCCGGCTGCCTCGCCGCACATGCCGACCATGATGCCGGCGGCGACACCGGCCCTGGCCGTGAGTTCGATCGCCGACATCACCGCCGGGTTGGTGACGTCATTGAGCTTGGCTACCGTCGGATTGAGGCGGTCGGCGGCCATGACGTACTGGGTCAGGTCGTTGGTGCCGATCGAGAAGAACGCCACTTCTTTCGCCAGCGCCGGCGCAATCAGCACGGCGGCCGGCGTCTCGATCATGACGCCCAGGTCAAAGCCCGCATGCGGCACGCCTTCAGCCTTCAATTCAGTCGCGCACTCCTCGACCAGCGCGCGCGTGCGCGTCACCTCGGCGATCTCCGAAATCATCGGCAGCATCACCTTGATGTTGCCGTGGACGGCGGCCCTGAGCAGCGCGCGCAACTGGCGCTTGAAGATGTCGGGCCGGTCCAGGCACATGCGGATGCCGCGCCAGCCGAGAAAGGGATTTTCCTCGTCGGGGAATTCGATGCCGGCGATCGGCTTGTCGCCGCCGATGTCGAGCGTGCGCACGATGACCGGATGCGGCGCGAAGGCCTTGGCCAAAGCGCTGTAGGTCTCGGCCTGCATGTCTTCCGACGGCAGGTGCATGTGGCGCATGAAGAGCAACTCGGTGCGGAACAGCCCGACACCCATGGCGCCGGCTTCCTGCGCCGCCTCGATCTCCTCGAGTGAACCGATATTGGCCGCGACCTCGATCACCGTACCGTCGGCGCGCATCGGGGTCACGCCCTTGAACACCTTCAGGCCCTCGCGCTCCTGCGCCGCCTGCTCAACACGGCGGGTGAAATCGGCACGCGCGGCCTCGTCCGGATCGATGATCACGTGCCCGGCATTGCCGTCGATCGCCACCTGCTTGGCGTTGCGCAGCTCGTTGACCTTATCACCGAGCCCCAGCACCGCCGGGATGCCATGCGAGCGCGCGATGATGGCGATGTGCGAGGTGGCGCCGCCATGGCCGCAGACCACGCCGCCGATGCGCTTCAGCGGCGCGCGCGCCAGATCCCAGGCGCCGATGTCGTCGGCAATGAGAATCGCGCCCTGCGGAATGGTCTCAAGGCTAATGTCGTCCTGGCCGAGCAGCACCAGGCAGATCTGGCGCCCGACGGCATGGACGTCGTCGGCCCGGGCGTTGAGATAGTGGTCGTCGACCGCGCTGAAATCGGCGGCGATGGTGGCCGCGGCCACGATGACCGCCGAAACCGCGTCGTCGCCTCCCCGGATCAGTCTTTCGACCTCTCCGGTCAGACTGTCGTCGGCGGCGATGTCGCGCAGCGCCGCGACGATGCCACGGTCGCCGGCCGAGAGATTATCTTCGGCAAGTGTACGATCCATCCGCGCCTGGACCGTGGCGACAGCGCCGCGGAAGCGCTTGAGTTCGCCTTCGATCTCATCGGCCTGCAGGCGCCGTCCCGGCCCGGCGATCTCGGGCGGGAAATGGGCAAAGGCCGGTCCTATGGCCACGCCTTCGCTGGCGGCGACACCCTGGAGTTTCGGCGTCCCATCCGCCGGTGCGGCAGCAGGTGGCGGGGCCTCGGGAGCGGCTGCGGCCGGCGCTTCTGAAGCCGCCTCGCCCGCCTCGCTAGCGTCATCGAGACCGGCGCGCGGGTTCTCCAGATAGCCGATCAGCGCCTCGATCGCCTCGATCGCGTCGGCGCCGTTGGCGCGCACGGTGACTTCCTGGTTCTCCTTGACAGCGAGCAGCATCAGCTTGACCGAGCTCTTGGCACTGACCGCCTTGCCGTCCTTGACCAGCTCGACATCGGATTCGAAACCCTTGGCGAGTTTTACGAATCGCGTGGCGGGACGGGCGTGCAAACCTTCATGCACTCTGACGATGGTCGAGCGTTCCATGGCAAAACTCTTTGTTTTGACGCAATTCCCGACGGAAAAACCGCTTTTCCTGGAATTGCTCTGGCTTATGGCGCCATCTTCGGACGGCGCTGATCCTATCAGGCGGCAATGGTGATGACAGCGCCTGGCGTAAGCGCCGCCACGAGCGCTCCGGTATCGACCTCGGATGCGCAGACTTCGCCGGGCCTTTCGGCCTCGGATGCTCCGTTGAAGGAGATGACGACATGGCCCATCTCGCGGACCTTGCTCCATGCGGTGGAACCGACCGCCGTTATCGTCGCCGACACCGGTCCGAGCGTGATCGAGGCGCCCTTTTGCGGTGCGTCGTCACTGGGTCCCTGCTCGGTCAGGTGAAGTACGGAAACCTCGGCCAGTTCGGGAGGCGAGCCATCCGCGAACAGGATGACCACGCCGCCCTCGGCGAGGTCCGCCACTTCGGGTCCTATTGCCGTGACCCGTGTCTTGAGAAGAACCGACATATGGCGAACCTCGTTGTTTAACGCCTTAGAACACGATCAGGGAGACGACCCATGCGATCAGCACGGAGACCGGGCCCATGATCTGGCGGCTGATGAGCACAGCCGGCACGCCGATTTCGATCGTCTTCGGCTTGGCCTCGCCGAGCGCCAGGCCGACGGGAACGAAGTCGCAGCCCACCTGGGTGTTGTAGGCAAACAGCGCCGGCAGCGCCATTGCCGGCGAGATGGTGCCGTTGGCGATCTGCGGGCCGATGATGGCGACGCCGATGACCTGGGCGATGACCGCGCCTGGCCCGAGGATTGGGGACAGGAACGGCAGGCCGCAGATGGCGGAGATGATCAGCAGGCCGACAATATTGTTGGCCAGCGGACCCATCGGCTGCGCCAGCACGTCGCCGATGCCGGTATAGAGGATCAGGCCGATCAGCATGGTCACGAAGGCCATGAAGGGCAGCACGTTGCGGATGACCTGGTCGATGGTGCGGCGGCCGGCGTTGAAGAAGATGCCGACGACGCGGCCCATGACGCGGCCGATCGAGCTGATCAGGCCGATAAGCCCGCCTTCGCTCGGCAACGGCTGTGGCGCCGCAGCTGCAGTGTTGTTACCTGAACTCATCGATGCTGCTCCCCCCGCAGTGGTGACCGCTTCGGATCCGTCCGCCATTGTGACGTTGGCCGGCTTCACGCCCGAAACGTAGATGTCTTCCGTGATGAACTGGGCGAGCGGCCCAGCCTGGCCGACCGGCGTCAGATTGACGGTCGGGATACGCTTGCGCGGATAGACGCCGCAGCGCGCGGTGCCGCCGCAGTCGACGACGACGACCGCCATCTCGCTTTCGATCGGCGGCGCCCTGAAGCCGTCGACGGCCTCGGCGCCGGTCATGTCGGCGATAAGTTGCGCCACCGGATGAATGCCGCCGCCGGTAACCGACACGACCTTGCTGCGCTGCTCGGTCGGTTCGATGACCAGCGGGCCACCCCAACCGGTGGAGCCCCTCGAGATCTTTACTGCCTTGTATGTCTTGGCCATGGTATCCTCCCCGCGCTCAGAGCTCGACGCCTTGGCGGCGCGCCATGATGGCCGTGATGCGCTCGGTCAGCATGCCCTTCAGCAGGATGACGACGAGGCCGACAAGGGCGTACCAGATGGCCACCTTGACGTGATAGCCGTTGGCGATGACGCCTCGCTTCTCAAGGTCGAGCAGCGCCACGAGCATGCCGCCCCAGACGAAATATTCACCGGGATTGATATGCGGGAAGAGGCCGAGCGGCGGATGCACATAGGACACCGCCGCGTCGTAGAAGGCGGGCTTGTGCTTTTCTTCCAGGAAAGAGCCGAAGGTGTAGGCCATCGGGTTGGTGAGGAAGAATACCGACAGCACCGGCAGCACGGTATAGCGGGTCAGCGCGATGCGGCCGGCGCCGCGTGCCAGGCCGTGGACGCGCTCTTCGCCGACCAGTTCGGTGACGGCGTAGAAGGCGGTCATCAGCACGACCAGCGTCGGGATGATGCCGGTGACGAAGCCGGCGAACACTTCGCCGCCCTTCTGGAAGATGCCGATGAAGTATTTGCCGATCGCGGTCAGCCAGCCGAGCTGCTCTTCCTGCTGCACATTCTTCAGCTGTTCCTTCAGCTGATCGGCGGTGACCGGCGCGTTGTCGGTCGTCGCCTGCGCCAGGACGACGAGATGGTCGGTGGCATGCTCGACGCCGAGCTTGCCGTGCCAGGCAGCATCCGAGACCATGGTGCCTGCCACATGCAGGTTATGCACCGCCAGGTCGGCATGCTGCGCCAATAACGAAATCACAGACATTTCTCCTCCTTATGACCCCTGCCGGTCATTCCCAGCCGGCTGCCGGCGTCGTTTAAGCCCTTGCTACGTTCAAGCCGGACAGGCCCGGCTTCTTCCCCGGCTCCGACCGCGCGCGGTCGATCTGCTCGATCGCCCGTTTCACGGCCTCGGCCACACCGGGTTCCCCCTCCCCCATGATCGCAGGGTTGGACCGGAGTCGATCGAGGGGGACGCCCTCGAATTCTTCATGTCGCTTGAACTTGGTCAGCACCGAGCGGCCGCTCATGATCATCGCGCGGCGCACGATGAGATCCGGCGTCACGACGATGAGTGCAATGGTGCCCTTGGCGAGCCGGCCGCGGAAATTGCCCGCGCCGACGAAACCGTCCTTGTACTGGTTGGTGACACCTTTGAAGACGTCCGAATAATGCCGCATCTGCAGCCAGACGCCGAGCGATTGCAGCGCCCAGACAACAAACAGCAGAAGCAGCGCCCACTGCCAGATCGCCATTTTCGGTTTCCTCCCGAGTCTCTTTCTCCCGGCACATATTGGACGGAGACGAGATGACCCGAAAGTGAGAACATTTGTTTCCTCGAATGTCAACATGTATTATATTAGCCGCCATAACGCTCCACAGGCGGCTGGCCGATTTCGGCATCGGCAGCGCCTGTGCTAGCCTGTCCTCAAACGGGATATGAGACATGGATCTGCCCTTCAGGCACGAACTTGCGCTTATGCCGGACCTGCGTCACCGGCTGCGGCAGCTGCGCTGGTTCCGCGCCACTTTCCGCAGCAGTGCGAAGGTGGTGTCGGAAACGTTCGGCGTGCGCTTCGAGATCGACGAGGCCAAGCTGACGCGCGCCTTTCTCGACTGGATCGAGGTGATGGAAGCGCAGAAGCGATTCGCCGATGTCGACCGCGCGGACTTCATCGTCTTCGCCGCCGGGCTGGTGCTGCGCGAGCTGATCCGGCAGGCGCCGGCGCGCGAGGTCTCCGGCCTCACCGAAATGATCGAAACCGAGGCCAATGCCGGCACGGCGGAAATCGTGCGCTTCTGGCCGGAGGGATTTCTCTATACCAACTACTGCGTGTCGGCGATCCTGGCCGTGCACGAGCAGGAGTTCGGCACCGCGCCCAGCATCGACAAATGCGCCGACGACCTGCGCACATGGTGGTCCTATCGAGAGAACGCGACGGAAATGCCCGCCTATGCCGTGGCCTTTCTCGACCGCTTCCTCGGCGCCGAGCCCAACTGGATCACGCCCGACCGCGCCCAATCGCGCCAGGCCATGCAGCGCGCGCTTGGATCCTCGCCCGTCAGCGAGGCGCTGCGCCAGCTTTGATGATTGGCCGCCTTACTATTGAACATCTGACTTTTTATCGATAGCGATGTGCAACATTGATATCGAAGCCGGGAGAGGCGCGTGGCGCGATCCAGACTGATGATTTTCGACTGCGACGGGGTTCTCGTCGACAGCGAGCCGCTGGCCGCCAAGGCTTATGAGCGCGTCTATGAGAAGCATGGCATGCCCGGCGTGCATGGCGGGATCATCGCCCAATGCATCGGCATGAAGCAGTCCGACATCATCGTCAAAATCAAGGAACTGACCGGCCATCAGTTCCCGCCCGCCGCGGATGGCGACATCTGGGCCGAAACCAAGCTGCTCTTTTCCGAGGAGCTGAAGCCGACGCCGGGGATCGTGCCTTTCCTCAGCGCGCTTGCCGGCGACCGCTGCGTTGCTTCGTCATCCTCGATCGAACGCATCAACCACAGCCTGTCGGTGACGGGACAGTCGCGCTTCTTCGGCGAGGCGATCTTCTCCTCCTCGATGGTCAAGAACGGTAAGCCGGCGCCCGACATCTTCCTGTTCGCGGCCGAGAAGATGGACGCGAAGCCTGCCGACTGCATCGTCGTCGAGGATTCGCCTTTCGGTATTCAGGGCGCGGTTGCGGCCGGCATGATCGCCATCGGCTATACCGGCGGCGGCCACACCTATCCCGAGCATAGCACGCGGCTGAAGGCTGCCGGCGCCGATTTCGTCTGCGCCGACTGGCGTGAGGTTGGTCGGCAATTGGCTGGGCTCGGCGTGCCGGCCTGATCTAGCGGAGACTCCTGATCTAGCGGAGACTGGGGAACTTACGCTGGCTCCATTCGCCGGGCGGTATCGTTGGTCCCACACGGAAGTTGAAGGACAAGACCCTCGTCGCATCGGCGTCGACCTCACAGCGAAAGCTCAAATCGAACCATTGTGTTGTCGTGCTGAACGCGGCCTTCGGCGGGTTAAGAACATTACCCAGCTTCAGCGGAATGGTTGGCAGCCATTTGGGAGAATAATCGGCACTTTGCAGTTCCTGGTTCAGAACGTTGGCGCAAAGATTGGCAACGCGCTGATCTCGCGGCACATTCTCCATTGAGCTTGTGGCCAGCGCGTTGCCGGTTGCACCCGGCGAGTAAAGCTTTCTGACGCCCGGAAGGCCGGAATAAATCGGCGATCCCTCAGCCTCGGCGTTGGTGGGATTTGACCTCCCGCTTGGGGCTTTGAAGGCTCGCGCGGATTTGAACTTCATCGCTTTGGAAGGTTTAGGCTTTGCCTTTTCGACCGAGGATTGAGGCGCAGGCTTGTCGCCAGCCTCGGCTGTCAATGGCTTTGGTGGCACGACCGATTGCTCTTCGGTGGTTTGCGGCGCCGCCTCCTGTTTGTCTGCCTGTTGTTTGTCAGTATCCTCGGTCGCCTGCTTCTCCTCGCTTTGCGCAGGTTTGGCGTCCGGCGCGGCGGTTGCCGGTTTCTCGTCGGCCTTGCCGGACTCTGCCTGCTGCTCGGGAGTTGTGGGTGGTGCGGCCTGGTTCGGCGCGGGCTTCGGTACGACCGGCGGCTTCGCGGCCTCATCCTTGGCCGGCGACGGCGCATTGGCTGGAGCGCTGCCTCCGTCTGGAGATTTCTCCGGCCCGGTATTCTTCTCGCCATATTGAAAAACGCGCTTCAAAACCGGGATGTCGGGTGGCTTGGGCCGCTCTGGCGGCGGCTTTTCAACCTTCTGCTCGGGCGGCTTTTCAGCCTTCGGTTCCGGCGGTTTCTCGGCCTTGGGCGGCGCCCGCACAGGTTTCGGCTTTGGCTGATCGGGCGGCGGCACGATCGCGACATTCACCGGTTGTTCCTGATCCGGCAGTTGGGCGGGCCTCGGCAGGCCATAGAGCAGGAACGCTGCGATCAGCACGTGCAGAAATAGCGATGCGGGCAAGGCCCACCGCAAATTCCGAACTCGATCTGCTGCCTCGCCCTTCATCCCGACCGATGTGGAACGAAATGGCGGCAGCTTCAAGCATGAGAATCGGATCGGCGCGAAGCAGCCGCCTGACAAGTCGGTGATCGGGTGGCCAGCGCCGTGCGGTCAGGGCAGATACGGCTCGCACCGCCTTTCCCTTCTTACACCAGCATGCCCATCGGGTTTTCGATCATGCGCTTGAAGGCGCCGAGCAGTTCGGCGCCGAGCGCGCCGTCGACGGCCCGGTGATCGGTCGAGAGCGTCACCGACATCACGGTGGCGATCTTGATCTCGCCGTTCTTCACCACCGCGCGCTCTTCGCCCGCGCCGACCGCCAGGATCGTCGCATGCGGCGGGTTGATGACGGCGGCGAAGTCCTTGACGCCGAACATGCCCAGATTGGACACCGCCGTCGTGCCGCCCTGGTACTCTTCCGGCTTGAGCTTGCGGCTGCGGGCGCGGCCCGCCAGGTCCTTCATCTCGTTGGAGATGACAGACAGCGTCTTTTCGTCGGCATGGCGGATGATCGGCGTGATCAGGCCGCCGGGGATCGACACGGCGACGCCGACATCGGCGTGCTTGTGCTTGACCATGGCGCTTTCGGTCCACGAAGCGTTCGCATCCGGAACCGCCATCAAGGCCATCGCCATCGCCTTGATCACCATATCGTTGACGGACAGCTTGTAGGCCGGCGCCTCGCCCTTGTCGGTCTTCTTCATCGGGGCTGCCGCATTGAGCTGCGTGCGCAGCGCCAGCAGCACATCGAGCTCGCAGTCCAGCGTCAGATAGAAATGCGGGATGGTGGACTTGGCCTCGACCAGGCGGCGCGCAATCGTCTTGCGCATATTGTCGTGCGGCACGAGCTCATAGGAGCCTTCGGCGAACAGTTTCAGCACCTGGTCGTCCGACATCGGCTTCGGCGCGGCGGCCGGCGCCTCAACTGGCGTTTGTGGTGCGGTATCGGCAGTCGGCTGTTCGGGTGCGCCGGCGCCTTTCGCGGCGATTGCAGCTTCTATATCGGCACGCACGACACGGCCGTGCGGGCCGCTGCCTTTCACGTCCGCAATCGCGAGACCCGCCTCGCGCGCCAGACGGCGAGCGAGTGGTGTTGCGCGCCCACCCGACGGCGATTGGCCAATCTCCCCCCTTGTGGGGGAGATGCCCGGTCCACCCTCCGTAGCTGCAGCGCCGCTGCTGCGGAGGAAGGGCAGGGCAGAGGGGGGCGCGACAGACTGAGACGCCGGCGGGACAGCGCCCCCCTTTGTCGGCTTTGCCGACATCTCCCCCACGAGGGGGGAGATTGGAGCCCCGTTCTGCGTCGTCCCTGCTTCATAAACCTCATCGTCGGCATATATCCATGCCACCGGCGCGCCGACCGGAATGTCGACGCGCTCCTTACCGGTGACGTCGCGTAGCGTGCCACTGGCCGGCGCATCGATCTCCATCGCCGCCTTGTCGGTCTCGATCTCGAAGAGCACGTCGCCCTTCTTGACCTTGGCGCCCTCCTCAGCGAACCAGCGCGAGATCTGGCCGGTCGCCATGTCCATGTCGACCTTGGGAAGAATGACTTCGGTCGGCATCGCTCAGCGGACCCCTTTCACGAGGTCGCGGGCGGCGGCGATGATGTCTGGAACCTGCGGCACCGTCGCCTTTTCCAGGTCCGGATTGTAGGGGATCGGCGTCTCGGCGCCGCCGAGGCGAACGATCGGCGCATCGAGATAATCGAACGCCTCGCTTTCGGCCACCAGCGCGCTTACTTCCGCGCCGATGCCGAGCGTCTTCACCCCTTCGTAGACACAGAGCAGGCGCGAGGTCTTCTTCACGCTGTCGATGACGGTCTGCCGGTCGAGCGGCCTGATCGTGCGCAGATCGACCACTTCGATGTCGATGCCCTCGCCTTCCAGCGCGGCTGCCGCGTCGAGCGCCTTCTGCACCATGATCGATGTGGCGACGATGGTGAGGTCGCGGCCCTCACGGCGGATCTCGGCCTTGCCGATCGGCACGATATAGTGGCCTTCAGGCACATGGCCCTTCATCTTATAGAGCAGCTTGTGCTCGAAGATCATGACCGGGTCCGGATCGGCGACAGCGGCAAGCAGCATGCCCTTGGCATCATGCGGCGTCGCCGGCTGGATGACCTTCAGGCCGGGCACATGGCCGAGCCAGGCTTCGAGGCTCTGGCTGTGCTGCGCAGCCGCACCGGTCCCGGAGCCCGCCGGGAACCGCATCACCACCGGCACCGAGACCTCGCCGCCGAGCATGAAGCGCATCTTTGCCGCCTGGTTGACGATCTGCTCCATACCGAGCGTGGCGAAATCCGAGAACTGGAATTCGAAGATCGGCCGCATGCCGGTGACGGCTGCACCCACCGCGACACCCGCGCCGCCCAGCTCCGAGATCGGCGTGTCGATCACCCGGTCGGTACCGTAGCGCTCCACCAGATCGCCAGTGACCTGGAAGGCTCCGCCATAGACGCCGATATCCTCGCCCATCAGGAAGACGCGCTCGTCCATGTCCATGGCGATCGCCATGGCTTCCTGGATCGCCTGGGCGTAGCTCAGTTCGCGCATGGCGGCGTCCATCACGCATGCTCCGTGTAAACATAGTTTTCGAGGGTGGCGATCTCGGGCGCCGGGCTCGCCTTGGCGAACTCGATGCCGTCGGCGATCTCGCGGGCGACCGCGTCGCGGATCGCCTCGATGCCCTGGTCGTCGATGAAGCCGAAATCGCGCAACTCGTTCTCGAAGAGCGTGATCGGATCGCGGTTCGCCATCCAGTCCTCGATCTCTTCCTTGGTGCGGTAGCGGTTGCGGTCGCTCTTGGAATGGCCGCGATGGCGGTAGGTCTTCGATTCGATCAGCGTCGGCCCCTCGCCGGCCCTCGCGCGCTCGATAGCCTTGAAGGATGCCTCGGCGACCTCGGAGAAGATGTTGCCGTTGACGATGACACCGGGCATCGAATAGGCAGCCGCGCGCTCGGCGATGTTCTTCACAGCGGTCGAGCGCGCCGTCGAGGTCGACATGCCGTAGCCGTTGTTCTCGCACACGAAGACCACCGGCAGCTTCCAGATCGCCGCCATGTTCAACGCCTCGTGGAAGGCGCCTTCATTGTTGGCGCCATCGCCGAAGAAAGAGACCACGACCTTGCCGGTCTTCATCATCCTGGAGGAGAGCGCAGCGCCGACCGCAATCGGAATGCCGCCGGCGACGATGCCGTTGGCGCCGAGATTGCCCTTGGCGACATCGGCGATGTGCATGGAGCCGCCGCGGCCCTTGCAGTAGCCGGTGGTCTTGCCGAAGAACTCGGCGAACATGCGGCCGACTTCAGCGCCCTTGGCGATACAATGGCCATGGCCGCGATGCGTCGAGGTGATCTGATCATCCTCGGCGAGCGGCATGCAGATGCCCATGGCGCTCGCTTCCTGGCCGATCGACAGGTGCATGGTGCCGTGGATGAGGCCGCGCGTGTAGCACTCTTCCGCACCCTCTTCGAAGCGGCGGATGAGGTACATCTTGTGGAGCACTTCTCGGAGCTGCTCCGGGCTGTACTGGCGGTAGACGAAAGGCAGGTTGGCGCGGCTATCGACGACGGCTTTGCTCGCTCCGGCCATGATCACGCCTCCACGGTTCCGTAGACGAGCTTGTCCTGGCGGGCGCGCAGCTCGGCGATCTTCGAGCCCGGTGCGGGCGCCGCGTTGGCATAGGTGATGAGCTCGCCCTTCTTGATCGGCCGGGTGACCGAACCGCCCTGCAGCAGGCCGCAGGGAATGGCCCTGGCTGCATGGGCTTCCGGGGCCGTCATTATCCAGGCGCGATAGCAATACTCACCGATGGCATCGAGCTTGTCGCCAGGCTTCAGATCCTTCTTGGCGACAGCGCAGACCTCGGCTACTGGCTTGGCCAACGGCACCATGTCGGCCTTGCCGTAAAGCACGACGCGGGCGCATGTCAGCGGCACTTCGAGCGAAGTCAGGTGATAGGGGCGATGGAAGGTGAAGTACGGGCCCTTGCCCATCTTCAGATCCTCCATGCGTTCCGAGATGCGCGGATGCGACATGTCGGCGACCACGAATACGCCGGGCGCCACACCCTTGCCGATCGAATAGTCGACGACGCCGACCTTCGACAGCACGCCGCCGTCCTTCTCAGGCACCAGCACCTTGGACAATTCTCCAAGCGTCGCCGCCGGACCGTGCATGCCCGGCTTGTCAGGCACCAGCCCGGTCGCGTTGGCGATCGCCGCCATCTCGACCATGGTCTTCGAGCCGTCGACGAACTCGACCAGCATGCGCACATTCATGTGCCGGCGCTTGGCCTCCTCCTCATAGTCGGGAGGCGTGGCGTCGATGTTGAGCGGGTTGTTCTTGCCCTTGCCGGCGGCGACGATCGGGTGGCCCATGGCGGAGACGAACTCGATCAGTTCCATGCAGGAAGACGGCTCATCGCCGGCGCCCAGCGAATAGGTGACGCCCAACCGGTCGGCTTCGGCCTTGAGGTAGGCGCCGATGGTGACGTCGGCCTCGACATTCATCATCACCAGGTGCTTGCCGTGCTCCATGGCGCGCAGACCGATCTCGGCGCCGACGGCGGGAACGCCGGTGGCATCGATGACGACGTCGATCAGCTCGTTGCCGATGACAAGGCTGGAATCGTTGGTCACGGCGATCTTGCCGGCCTCCATGGCCGACGTCATCGCCGAGGCATTCGAAACCTCGCGCGCATGACCGGTCTCCTGGAAAGCGATATCGACGGCCTTGCTGGCCGCCGGCAGGTTGAGTTCGGAAATGGCACCGATCTCGATGCCGGACATATGGGCGACGCGGGTGACGATGTCGGTTCCCATTTCGCCGGAGCCGATCAGGCCGATGCGGATGGGCTTGCCGGACTTGGCGCGTTCCTCGAGGTCACGGGCAAGGCCCGTCAACGAAATATTGGAAGCCATGCCGCTTATTCCTCCCATATCGCATGCTGTTCGATTGCTTGACGGGTATTGAACATCTGTATTTCTGTCAAGACTAATGTCCAAATCTTTGGCCGTTTGTCGACGCTTTCGAGTTGTCGAGGCGCGACGGCGAAAAGCGCCGGCAGAAGGCACGGGCGGCAAAACCAAATGGAAGCGAGCGCCGCAGCCGATACCGGTCAAAGCCGCGCGATAGCTTTTTCGCGGGCCGCGAAGAGATATCTAGGCGGCAATTGTTACTGGCAAACGTCGACCCATTCGGCACCGACCAGATCGGCCATGCGCTGCGGCGTGATGCGCACCGCGGCATTGGTGGCGCCGGCCGCAGGAACGACCTCGTCGAAAGCCTTGAGCGAGAGATCGCAATAGATCGGCAGCGGCGCCGGCAGGCCGAACGGGCAGACGCCGCCCGGCGGATGGCTGGTGACTGCCAGCACCTCCTCGCCGCCAAGCATGCGCGGCTTGCCGCCCATCCTGTCCTTGAACTTGCGGTTGTCGAGCCTGGCGACGCCACTGGTCACGACCAGCATGGTCGCGTCGCCGACGCGCAGGCAGATCGTCTTGGCGATCTGCGCCTGCGTCACGCCATGCGCCTCTGCCGCCAGAGCAACGGTGGCCGAGCTTGCCTCGGTGACGATAACCTCCACGTCCGGCGCGTGCTCTGCAAAAAAGGCGCGAACCGATTCCAAGCTCATGGCGACCCTCGTCATATGTCGAACAACAGCCCGCGAATCGCACAGCGCCGCGGTCACTGGCAAGAGCCACGGCTCTGCGTTGCGCGCACTAAAAAGCCCGCCTGGCTAAAGCCGGCGGGCTTTCGAATGGACGCTTTTGGCGTCTATTGCTGGGTGGGCCGATTCTCGCCGGCCGGCACTCTGATCAATTCCTCTTCCGGCATCTGCAATGCCGAGGCAATGCGCCGGAGCTTGGCGGGATCGGCGTCCTTGCCGTCCTCCATGTCGACGATCTCGCCCACGGCCAGGCCGCAGGTCAAAGAAAGCTCCTCGATCGTATATCCCCTTGTTTCGCGAGCGGCTTTCAACGGATTGAGACCGGACGCGGCAATGATGTCATTGGAAACAGCGTTTCGTGCGGTGTTGGGCATGGCAACTCCTTGAGATGAAACAGGGTCTGATGAAATGTGGCGTTGCCTGAGACTGGCGGGAGAATGCTCGTTAACAAATGATTTGCCAAGAGCTTCGGCCGTCACGCCATCGTGAAGCGGCATTTTCGGCCGGGTATCGCAGGCCTCGCATATGTAAGGTCGCGCGCCGCTCAATCAAGTTCTTTTGAAGCGCTGAAAAGCGAACCCACTGGCATTTTGGCTGCTCCAATTCGTTAAGTTTGTGTCTCTGGTTGACGGCGGGCGGCGCTAACTCCTTTGGAAGGATCGGATGCCATGAAACCGAAGCTAGTCACTTTCTCCATCGTACTCGCCACAATTTCAGCTTTTGCCGGCGCCGCGCAGGCGCAAACCGTGCGCGTTCGCGGCACGGTGGCCAACTTCGCCGGAACGGCGCTGACGGTGAAAGCCCGCGACGGCAAGACCGATACGGTCACCCTTTCCCCCGACTGGATGATCTCCGGTGTCGCCAAAGCATCGGCCGCCGATATCAAACAAGGCGATTTCCTCGGCATCGCATCGGTGTCCAAAGCCGATGGCGGCAGCGGCGCGCTGGAAGTCGTGATCTTCCCGGCCGCGCTGAAGGGCACGGGAGAAGGCGACCGTGCCTGGGACCTGAAGCCCAACAGCCGGATGACCAACGGCACGGTCGCCGACGTGACCGAAGTGAGCGGCCGGACGGTGACGCTCACCTATGGCAACGGCCAGAAGAAGCAGATCGCAATCCCGCAATCGACGCCGATCGTGACGTTCGCGACCGCCAAGCCGGCTGACCTCAAGCCGGGCATGGCGGTGTTCGTCTCCGCCGATCGCAACAGCAACGGCAAGCTCGTTTCGCGCCGTGTCGTGGTCGGCAATCACGGCGTCGCTCCGCCGATGTGAGGCGATGAAGGCTGGCCTGTCAGCCAGCGTGTGATCGGGAAATTGGTGTCACAGCGTAGCGCTGCGCGCCCGAAAGGACGCGCAGCGTTGTGAGGGGCAGTCAGAAACAATCCAGAAACAACAATCTACATTTGGGAAAAATTGTCGAAAAAAACCAGGAGGATAGTTCCTGTCGCGGGGCTTGGGTCACGGATTTGGTCCGGTGGATCTCGGAACGCCCGCGAAAAAGGAAACGAGTCATGAAGAAGTCCTTCCTCTCCGCGCTCGGGTTGGCTCTGGCCCTGGCGT
Source organism: Mesorhizobium montanum (assembly GCF_033977145.1). Classification (NCBI taxonomy): domain Bacteria; kingdom Pseudomonadati; phylum Pseudomonadota; class Alphaproteobacteria; order Hyphomicrobiales; family Phyllobacteriaceae; genus Mesorhizobium; species Mesorhizobium montanum. The sequence continues at coordinate 112,939 of NZ_JAVIJF010000009.1, forward strand.
TCACCATCCCGATCCTCGGCGCCACCAGCGCTGATGCGGCTCCGATGATGAAGAAGCATCACCGTCATCATCGTCATCACCACAGGTATCATTACAGGCATCATCGTCGGCATCATCACCGTCACCACCATTATAATCACCACATGTGATCCTTCCCGCTGCCGATGGGAAGGCGGGCCTTCGATTGTTGAGCGCCGGCCTTCCCGTCGGAGTTTTTCTGCTTAAGCATCCGGCGATGCCGAACCGCATTCCGGAATGTGTCTGATGGGGATCAGCGACCGCCTGCCGACCAGGTACCGCCTGGGCGCTCGCGAGCGGATCATTCGCCACCGACATCAAGGTTCATGTCTGCAGCGGCATCGGGTATTTGCGCCCAAATGAAAAAAATCGCGCGGCCGCCATTTCCATATCGAATCCATGAAGATCAGCGCCGGCTGATGAGCAGGCCGGCAAGCAACCCGACCACGACCAGTCCGACAGCAGCAGCCGTAGCCGGATGATCGCGCGCCGTCCGCTCGAGCGCCCTGCCCCTGCGCCTTATAGCCGGCAGCGCCTCGTGCAGGCGATCGGCAAGCTGCGAGTAGTAGTCAGACGCCGCCTCGCGGCCGTCCTCGTAATAGGCGTCACCGCGCTTGGCCAAAACCTTCTTGAGATCGTTAAGTTGTCGCGAGAGCACCGCGACCTGCTTGTCGATATCAAGGTCGGAAAGGGTCGAAAATGCCATGCGAATTGTCCTTCTCCTGGAGAAGGCCTAACGCACGGACGAAGCGCCAGTTCCGGCGGGCTGATGGCGCGGCGTCAGGTCGAATAATGACCGTTCATCGAACCTGGTCGAGCAGGCGCTTGCATTCCAGCAGGTCGAACAGCGCTTCCTGCAGCAAGGCGCGATTGTCACGTGACAATTTCGAAGAGTCGGGTTGAACCGGGCCTTCGTCGTCGCTTTTGCCGAGGCCAAAGAAACGGCGGCTGGGCTTTACCTTCGGCTGGCCGACAAGCGCATCCTCGTCGCCGCGCGGCTGCGCGGCCGCCGTCAGCGGCACCTGCTCGGCCTGGCGGCGCTGGGCGATCGCCTCCACGGCGGCCATGTCGCCGCTGCCGATGGCAACCAGAAAATGGTTGCCGTTCTCGCGCAACAGCTTCTGCACGCCTTTGATCGTATAGCCCTGATCGTAGAGCATATGCCTGATGCCCTTGATCAGTTCGACGTCCTGCGGCCGGTAGTAGCGGCGGCCGCCGCCACGCTTCATCGGCTTGATCTGGGTGAAGCGCGTCTCCCAGAAACGCAGCACGTGCTGCGGCAGATCGAGATCTTCCGCGACTTCGCTGATGGTGCGGAAAGCATCGGGACTCTTGTCCATGGGCCAATCCTCCACACTGGACCGCGATCCGGCGCATGATACCGACTCGCGCCTTATTTCAGCGGTTTATGAAACGATATTCAAGCCCAGCATCAGAACGGCCGACGGTTTTCAACCGCATTCGCCAGCAAACTACTTGCCGCCCTTGCCCTTGCTGTTCTGGTGCGAACGCAGGATCCGGCTCTTGAGCACGTTCGACGATTTGAACGTCATCACCCGGCGCGGCAGGATCGGCACTTCCTCGCCGGTCTTGGGATTGCGGCCGACGCGCTCGTTCTTGGAACGGACATGGAAGGTGGCAAAGGACGACAGCTTGACCGTCTCGCCGCGAACGATGGCTTCGCAGATCTCGTCCAGGACAGCCTCGACGAGCTCCGCCGATTCAGTTCGCGATAAGCCAACCTTCCGGTAAACGGCTTCAGCAAGGTCGGCGCGCGTAAGTGTCTTTCCCCCCATGCGACCGTCCCATCTGCTCGCAAAAACGTAAATCGATACAGGTAAAGGCAGAGCCTAAGTAATTGATCCGTCAAGGTCAAGAACCGAACCGGTGCGTTCGGCACTTACCAGCGGAGCAACACAGCGCCCCAGGTGAAGCCTCCCCCCATCGCCTCGAGAAGCACCAGGTCGCCCTTCTTGATGCGGCCGTCGTCGACAGCCACCGAGAGAGCCAGCGGCACCGAGGCAGCCGAGGTGTTACCGTGTAAATCGACGGTGACCACCACTTTCTGCTCGGCAATCCCGAGCTTCTTGGCGGAAGCGTCAATAATCCGTTTATTGGCCTGATGCGGCACGAACCAGTCGAGGTCCTGCGCGGTTATGCCGGCCTCGCCGAAGGTCGCCTCGATGACGTCGGTGATCATGCCGACGGCATGCTTGAACACTTCACGGCCTTCCATCCTGAGATGGCCGACGGTTCCCGTCGTCGAAGGGCCGCCGTCGACGAAGAGCTTGTCCTTGTGCACGCCGTCGGAGCGCAGGCTCGCCGCCAGCACGCCGCGATCGGTGATCGCACCGGTTCCTTCTTCGGCTTCGAGAACCAGCGCTCCGGCGCCGTCGCCGAACAGCACGCAGGTAGAGCGGTCGTTCCAGTCGAGGATGCGCGAGAAGGTTTCCGAACCGATCACCAGGACACGTCTGGCCAACCCGCCACGGATATAAAGGTCGGCGGTGGCGACGGCATAGACGAAGCCCGAGCACACGGCCTGCAGGTCGAAGGCGAAGCCATGATGCATGCCGAGCCGGTCCTGGATCTCGACCGAGGTCGCCGGAAAGGTGTTGTTGGGCGTCGAAGTCGCCAGAATGATAAGGTCGATATCGGCAGGCGTCATACCGGCGCTGTCGAGCGCAGCGCGCGCCGCCGCCTCGCCCAGCGAGGCCGTCGTCTCGTCATCGGCCGCGACGTGGCGCTGGCGAATGCCGGTGCGCTGGACGATCCACTCGTCGGAGGTCTCGACCATGCCTTCGAAATCGGCATTCTTCATGATGCGGCGGGGCAGCGCGGCACCGTTGCCGCGCACGACTGATCTGATCAAAGCTCGTTCCTATTCCTCGGCGTCGGCGGAGACACCGGATTTCCTATTTGCCTGGGCAGTCGGGTTGCGCGCATGGAACAGATCGAGGTCGGCCTCGATCCGGTCAAGCAAATTGTTGCGCACCATGTCGTAGCCGAGCTCGATGGCCGCGGCGAAGCCGTCCGAATCGGCGCCGCCGTGGCTCTTCACCACGATGCCGTTCAGCCCCAGGAAGACGCCGCCATTGGAGCGACCGACATCCATCTTCTCGCGCAGCCTGTCGAAGGCGCCCTTGGCGAAGACGTAGCCGATCTTGGCCATAAGGGTGCGGCTCATGGCGGCGCGCAGATAGCCGGCGATCTGCCTTGCCGTGCCCTCGGCGGTCTTGAGCGCGATGTTGCCGGCAAAGCCTTCTGTGACCACCACGTCGACCGTGCCCTTGCCGATATCGTCGCCTTCGACGAAGCCGCGATAATTCATCGAGGCCATATTGGCCTCGCGCAGCATGCGGCCGGCCTCCTTGACCTCTTCCTGGCCCTTGATCTCCTCGACGCCGACATTGAGCAGGCCAACGCTCGGCCGCTCGATGCCGAACACCGAGCGCGCCATGCCGGTGCCCAGAATGGCGAAATCGATGAGCTGGTGCGCGTCCGCGCCGATGGTGGCGCCGACATCGAGCACCACGCTTTCGCCGCGCGTCGTCGGCCAGAGCGCGGCGATCGCCGGGCGGTCGATGGTGGCCATGGTGCGCAGGCAGAATTTCGACATCGCCATCAGCGCGCCGGTGTTGCCGGCGGAGATGCAGGCCTGCGCGCCGCCGTTCTTTACCGCCTCGACGGCCTTCCACATCGACGACTTCCAGCGGCCGTGGCGCAGTGCTTGGCTCGGCTTGTCGTCCATGCGCACGGCGATCTCGCAATGAACGAACTCGCTCACTTCGGCGAGCTTCGGGAATTTGGCGAGTTCGGGACGCACCACGTCCTCGCGGCCGTAGATGACGAAGCGGATGTCAGGGCGGCGGATGGCGACGGTCATCAGCGCCGGGATGACCACGCTCGGTCCGTGATCGCCGCCCATGGCATCGATGGAAATCCTGATCACGTAGTACTTTTCTCACGGTTTGCCTGGCTTGCGGCGGACGCTTGCCAAGGTAAGGGGGCTCGCGAAGGTTCGGCGAAAATAGCGGTTTTGGGCTGCCGCACAACCAACTTTTCCAAAATCCGGATCACTCTCAGGATTTTCCAAGCAGCGAACGCAGCTTTTTCTGGAATTCGCTTTCCTCGGACTGATCGTCGCCGCCAATGTCGAGCGAGACTCCTTGCTTGCGCGGATAAGGGTCGATCGCCAGACCGAAAAACTGTTCGGCCAGCGCGCCGACGTCGATGGTGTCGCCGAAAAATGTCTCCGGGCTGTCCGGCCCGTCGGCGTCGAGGATGATCTCTCCGCCGGCCTCGAAACCCTCACGTCCCAGTTTCGACCGCTCGGGCAAAAACAGCGCCTCGACCGGCTCGTCGATATGCGCGGTCACCGGCTCCAGGGTGACGATGCAGGCCTGCGTGATGTCGGCCTCGACGCGGCCGGTGACCTTGACGCCATTGCGCTTCCACGAAACCACCAGCAGCTCGGCGCGGTAGTTTTCGACCGAAAGCAGATCATGTTCGGCGGCAAGCGCTTCGCGCTGGCGCCCGTCGGCCTCGACCACGACCGGCAGGCCCTTTTGCGGCAGCCGCGCGACATTGGCGACAAAGGATACCGGGCTGGGCAATTCGGCGTCTTTCATGCTGGCCTCCTTCAGGCCGCCCCGGCAGCTGGAAACGCGGCCATGCCGGCAACGATCGATTCGGTCGGCTGCGCGGCAAGCTTTTGCGAGGCCCCGCCAACATAGTCCGCCAGGAGCGGCGCCTGCGGCCAAGAGCCGGCGTCCGGCCTGACATTGCGGGCGAGCGCCGCCGCGAGCGCCACCCGGTCGTCTTCCTTGAGGGCGTCGTCATAGGCGGCCGTGCGGCCGTAAAACATCTTTGCCAGCTTCTTCATGCGTTTGGGCACGCCGACATCGCTGATGCCGAGTTCGCGCAGCGAATGTTCGACATCGCGGAAGAACTCGTCGATCAGCACCTGCGCGACCTCGGCCGCCACACCTTGCTCGCCACGCAGCCGGCGCTGGATGAGATACATATGCAACGACAGCATCTCGAAGCGGCCGAGCGGCGTATCCGGCACATTCCAGTCGGAATAAAACACCGTTTGCCGCGCCGCCGCCACGATTAGTGCGTAGAGCGCGTCGGTGATAGCGCGGTTGGCATTGCGTTCGCGGCCAAAAAGGCGCTGGAACATTGAGGGCGGTCTCCCGGGGACCTGGTGTTTGATTTGGCCTTGTTGCATCGGCATGCAAGCTGGTTTACCGGTTTTGCGGCCCAGCGCAAGTTGCGGGGATGTGATGGAGAATTGTTGTTGGGTGCGCTGAAATTCAAGTCGTTCTTTGCGCCCGCCCCGGTGGGCGTGGCCTCGCTGCTGGTGGTGATATCAGCGCTTTCCGCCTGCAATTCGTCCAAGATGTTCGGTGATCTCCACCCAACCGAGACGCTGACGAAAGGCTATGTCATCGACCAGCAGGCGATCGATTCGGTGCCGGTCGGATCGAGCCGCGAACAAGTGCTCTTGGCCCTGGGCACGCCGTCGACGACGGCGACCTTCGACAATGAGGCCTTCTACTACATCTCGCAGACGCGCAAGCGCTACGTCGCCTTCGACAATCCCCATATCATCGACCAGCACGTGCTTGCGGTCTATTTCGGCGCCGACGGCCGCGTCACCCAGATCGCCAATTACGGCCTCAAGGACGGCAAGATCTTCGACTTCGTCTCGAGGACCACGCCGACCGGCGGCAAGGACCAGAACTTCCTCAGCCAGGTGATCAAGGGCGCGTCGAAGATAGCCCCTGGCATACCAGGCGGCGGCGGTACGCCTTGAGTTTGCTCACACGGCAAGCTGGATAAACAAGACCCGCCAATCGGCGGGTTTTTGCTGGCCGGCGGCAGCCGGGCTGTGCTTGCTTATGCCCGTATAGCCACGAATGACGTTGCGGCGATTTCCAGGGGCTGGTCGATGCGATAAGCGCGTCCAACGTGCTGTTTGCCAAGATACTGGCCAGCGCCACGGAGCCGCGGCAACCCGGCTCAATCAGCTATCTCATCTCAAGCGCCGACTGATGGCCGCCTTGGGCATTCATTCGCGAGCGCGATCGTTGCGGCGCAAACATCCGCGCGGCGGTTGGCGACGTTGCGCAAGGTTCGGGGGCTGTCGCCAATGCCGGAGCGCGAACCGGATTTGAACCAGATGCTGGCGCGTTACCGAGCTTCGAGCGAACAGCGGAAGCCGGCCGATGCAGCGCTGCCGGCACACCAGGAACCGCTCAAATAAAAACCGCGGGGATCGCTCCCCGCGGTTTCGTTTTTTGCGAGTTGTCTTGCTCAGCCGTGCGCGAGCACGGCGAGCAGCAGCAGCGCCACGATGTTGGTGATCTTGATCGCCGGGTTGACGGCCGGGCCGGCGGTGTCCTTGTAGGGATCGCCGACGGTGTCGCCGGTCACCGAGGCCTTGTGCGCCTCGGAGCCCTTCAGGTGCTTGACGCCGTCCTTGTCGGTGAAACCGTCCTCGAACGACTTCTTGGCGTTGTCCCAGGCGCCGCCGCCGGAGGTCATCGAGATGGCGACGAAGAGGCCGTTGACGATGACGCCGAGCAGCGAGGCGCCGAGCGCGGCGAAGGCCGAGGCCTTCGAGCCCGAGATCAGGAGCACGCCGAAATAGACGACGAGCGGCGCCAGCACCGGCAGCAGCGACGGGATGATCATTTCCCGGATCGCCGCCCTGGTCAGGATGTCGACGGCGCGAGCGTAGTTCGGCTTGGAGGTGCCGGCCATGATACCCTTGTCCTCGCGGAACTGCTTGCGCACTTCCTCGACGATCGAGCCGGCGGCGCGACCGACGGCAGTCATCGCGATGCCGCCGAACAGATAAGGGATCAGGCCGCCGAAGATCAGGCCGGCGACGACATAGGGGTTAGAGAGGTCGAAGGAGATCTCGCCCATGCCCTGGAAGTAGGGGTATTTGTCGCCATTGGCGGCAAAGAACCTCAAGTCGTTCGAGTAGGCCGCGAACAGCACCAGGGCGCCGAGGCCGGCGGAGCCGATGGCATAGCCCTTGGTCACCGCCTTGGTGGTGTTGCCGACGGCGTCGAGCGCGTCGGTCGAGTGGCGGACTTCCTTCGGCAGGCCGGCCATTTCGGCAATGCCGCCGGCATTGTCGGTGACCGGGCCGAAGGCGTCGAGCGCCACGATCATGCCGGCGAGGCCAAGCATGGTGGTGACGGCGATCGCGGTGCCGAACAGGCCGCCGAGCTGGTAGGTGGCGATGATGCCGCCGACGATGACGATTGCCGGCAGCGCCGTCGATTCCAGCGAGACCGCAAGGCCCTGGATGACGTTGGTGCCATGGCCGGTGACGGATGCCTGGGCGATCGAATTCACCGGGCGCTTGTTGGTGCCGGTATAGTATTCGGTGATCACGACAATGAGCCCGGTCACGACGAGGCCGATCAGGCCGCAGATGAACAGGTTCTTGCCGGTGATGGCGATACCCGCGACGGTGCCGATCTCGCCCCAGCCGACCGTTGCCGAAGTAGCGACACCCAGGCCGACGATGGAGAGCAGGCCGGTGACGATCAAGCCCTTGTACAGCGCGCCCATGATCGAGCCGTTGGAGCCAAGCTTGACGAAGAAGGTGCCGACGATCGAGGTCAGGATGCAGGCGCCGCAGATGGCGAGCGGATAGAGCATGGCTGAACCCAGAACGGCGGTACCGCCGAAGAAGATTGCGGCGAGAACCATGGTGGCGACGACGGTGACGGCATAGGTTTCGAACAGGTCGGCGGCCATGCCAGCACAGTCGCCGACATTGTCGCCGACATTGTCGGCGATGGTGGCCGGATTGCGCGGATCGTCTTCCGGAATGCCGGCCTCGACCTTGCCGACGAGATCGCCGCCGACGTCCGCACCCTTGGTGAAGATGCCGCCGCCGAGACGGGCAAAGATCGAGATCAGTGAGGCGCCGAAACCAAGCGAAACAAGTGAGTCGATGACGATACGGTCGTCGGGCTGGAGACCCATGAAACGGGTCAGGATGAGGTAGTAGATCGAGACGCCGAGCAGCGCCAGGCCCGCCACCAGCATGCCGGTGATGGCGCCCGACTTGAAGGCGATGTCGAGGCCGGCGGCAAGGCTGTTGGAGGCAGCCTGCGCGGTGCGCACATTGGCGCGAACCGAGACATGCATGCCGATGAAGCCGGCGGCGCCCGAGAGCACGGCGCCGATCAGGAAGCCGATCGCGGCGGTGATGGAAAGCAGCCACCAGGCAAGCAGGAGCACGACGATGCCGACAACGGCGATGGTGGTGTACTGGCGCGCCAGATAGGCCTGGGCGCCTTCGCGGATGGCCGCGGAGATTTCCTGCATGCGCTGATTGCCCTGATCGGACGCGAGGACCGAACGTGTCGCCCATATGGCGTAAAGGACAGAAAGCAGGCCGCAGGCGATGACGGCGGAAATGATGGTCATTGCCGGATTTTCCTCGATTGTTGGCCCAAAAGAACCCCTCCCTGGGCCGTTGGAACGAGAATGAATGCCGCGCGGAATCCACCCCTTGCCTGGGGTGTATGCGAAACAGGGCCTGGAACGTCAAGATATTGTTCGGTTTTTGCCCGGCTTTCGCCCAAAAGAAGAACGCACTAACTGTTATGCCAGCGCGGACCCGGAATTAGATCGATTGAAATGACGCAAGGGCATCACCGCCACGTGAGGCTATTCTGCCCCCTGCCCCATGCGGCGTGCGGCGTAGCGCTCGATCGCCGACAGGCCGTCATAGATCAGCACCGCAAGCGCGGCGACGATCAGGCCACCCTGCAGAACGAAGGCAAGGTTGTTCGAGATCAGGCCGGCGATGATCACCTCGCCCAGCGTCTTGGCGGCAACCGTCGATCCGATTGTTGCAGTGGCGAGGCCGATCACTACTGAGAGCCGGATGCCGCCAAGGATCACCGGGGCGCTCAACGGCAGTTCGACCTTCATCAGCCTCTGCCAGCCGGTCATGCCGGCGCCACGCGCCGCCTCCATCACGTTGCCGGGCAGCGTGGTGAGCGCCGTCAGCGCATTCTCGAAGATCGGCAGCAGGCCGTAGAGAAAGAGCGCGATCAGCGTCGGCTTCTCGCCGAAACCGACAGCCGGCACGGCAAGCGCCAGCACCGCGACCGGCGGAAAGGTCTGGCCGATATTGACCAGGCTGCGCGACAGCGGCAGGAATTCGGCTCCGACCGGTCGGGTGACGAGGATGGCGAGCGCCACCGCGACGATCGTCGCCGCGACCGTCGCGATCAGCACAGTCCCCAGGTGCTGCAGGGTCAGCGTCAGCAGGCTGCCCTGGTTGTAGATTGCCGGCGCGCCGTTCTCGGTCAGAGGTTTCAGCAGCGGCTCGAACCAGTTGGGACTGGTGATGAAGACCACCAGCAGCACCAGAACGGCCAGCCTCAGCAGCCCGGGCAGCCAGGCTTTCATTGCGGCCTCGCCGCGCGCTTCACCAATCCTTCGACGGTGACGCGGCCGAGCAGCTTGCCGTCGGCGTCTTTCACCGGCAGCGAAGGGCGGCCCGACCAAAGGAGATCGGCCAGCGCGTCGCGCTGCGTGGCGTCACCGGGGATCGCCTCGCCTTCGGCGCCACCCGGCTCCACGGCATCGCGCACGTGGCCAAGCGACAGCAGCCGGAACGGCCTTTCGCTGGCGCCGACCAGTGTCTCGACGAAGCCGCTCGCCGGCCTGGCTAGAATCTCCGCCGGCTTTGCGTATTGCACCAGCTTGCCGGCGTCCATGACGGCTATTTTGTCGCCCATATGCACCGCCTCTTCCATGTCGTGGGTGACGAGAATGATCGTGGTGCCGAAGCGCTTCTGGATCGCCAGCAGATCCTCCTGCGCCTTGGTGCGAATGATCGGGTCGAGCGCGCCGAAGGGCTCATCCATCAACAGCACGTTGGGCTCGGCGGCAAGCGCGCGGGCAACGCCGACGCGCTGCTGCTGGCCGCCGGAAAGCTCATGCGGATAGCGCTGGCCATAGCCCTGTGGATCGAGTTGGTAGAGCGTCATCAGCTCGTCGACCCGCGCCTTGATGCGATCCCTGTCCCAGCCGAGCAGCAACGGCACGGTGGCGATGTTTTGCGCCACCGTGCGATGCGGAAACAGGCCGTGGCCCTGGATGGCGTAGCCGATGCTGCGGCGCAGCTGATAGGCGGGCACGGAGCGGTTGTCGGCGTCGTCGAGCTTGATGATGCCCGAGGTCGGCTCGACCAACCGGTTGATCATCCTGAGCAGCGTTGTCTTGCCGGATCCCGATGTGCCGACAATGGTCGCGATGGTGCGCGGCTCGATGACCATCGAAACATTATCGACCACCGTCGTCCCGTCATAGCGCTTGGTGATGCTTTCGATCTCGATCATGCCGTTTCAACTACCCTGCGCTTGGTGGCGGTCATCTCGATGACCGCATCGAGGATGATGGCCGCCGCAAAGGCCAGCGCCACTGTGGGCAGCGCGCCGAGCAGCACGAGGTCCATCGCCGTCTGGCCGACGCCTTGGAAGACGAACACGCCGAAGCCCCCGCCGCCGATCAGCGCGGCGATGGTGGCAAGGCCGATATTCTGCACCAGCACGATGCGGATGCCGGTCAGGATCACCGGAAAGGCGAGCGGGAACTCGACATCGAACAGGCGCTGGCGGTCGGTCATGCCCATGCCGCGCGCGGCGTCGTTGGCGGCGCGCGGCACGCCGGCAAGGCCGACCACGGTGTTGGCCACCACCGGCAGCAGCGAATAGAGGAAAAGGGCGACAAAGGCCGGCGCGGTGCCGATGCCCCTGATGCCGAGCGCGGCGGCACCCGGCACATGGATCGCGACCCAGCCGAGCGGCGCGATCAGAAGGCCGAAGAGCGCGATCGACGGAATGGTCTGGATGATGTTGAGCACATTGAGGACGCCCGCCCGCAGTTTCTCGACGCGATGACAAAGGATGCCGAGCGGTATGCCGACAATCACCGCGCCGGCCAGCGAGCCAAGGGCCAGCGTAGCGTGCTTGGAAGCTTCGGCCCAGAAACCGTCGGCGCGGCTGGCGTATTCCTTGAGGATGGAAAGACTGTCCCAGCGCCCGGAAACGAGCAGCGCGGTGATGGCGAGCGTTGCAAGCATGAGCACGCCGACGCGTGACCAGGGCGACAGGTCCAGCCGTGTAAGCACATCGGCCAGGAGCAATGTGAAGGCAAAGATCAGCAGCCAGAAACCGGATGCCGGAGCGACGCGGGCAAACGTGTTGCCGGCCGGCGTCAGGAAACCGCCGGCGACGCCGATCAAGATCGTAAGTGCGACAAGCGCGACGATGCTGGCGGCAAGCCTGAGGATGAGCGGCGTCCTGATCAGGGCAATTATGCCACCCGCGATCACTATCGCCAGCAGCAGCATGCCAAGCGTCGGCGGCAACGCCTCCAGGATCGAGCGCGCCTGTCCCGGCACGATGCGGTTGGCGCGGAACGTGGCAAAGGGTGCCGCCAAGGCGGCGTAGGCGACGATCGCGGCGATCACCACGCCGAGCTTGTCGAAGCGGAGGGTCATGAGGAGCGGTTGCGCGAGGCGCCCCCCTCTGGCCTGCCGGCCATCTCCCCCTCCAGGGGGGAGATCGGACGTCGCGAGCGCTTTAAGCAATCGCCGAGGGCGGAGAAGGAAGCAGGACGCAGCGATTGCCAATCTCTCCCCTTGAGGGGGAGATGTCCGGCAGGACAGAGGGGGGCGCCTCGCACCGGCTTCACGTTTTCTTCGACGCGCTTGCTGCTACTTCAAGAACCCGTTCTTCTTCAAAAAATCCTCCGCCACGCCCTTGGCGGGTTCGCCGCCCAGTTGGACGCGGCCGTTGAGCTGCTGCAGCTTGACGAGATCGAGCTTGGCGAAGACCGGCTTCAGCAATGCCTCGATTTCGGGATGCTGCTTCAGGACCGCTTCGCGGATGATCGGCGCCGGCTGGTAGACCGGCTGCACGCTCTTGTCGTCCTCGAGCACGACGAGGCCGGAGGGCTGGATGCCGCCATCGGTGCCATAGACCATGGCGGCATTGGCGCCGTTGGTCTGGTTGGCGGCGGCGGCGATGGTCGCCGCGGTATCGCCGCCGGAGAGCGTGATGAGCTGGTCGGGCTTCAGCGTGAAGCCATAGGCAGTCTGGAAGGCCGGAAGTGCTGCCGCCGAATTGACGAACTCGGCGGAAGCGGCGAGCACCACCTTGCCGCCGCCCGCGACATACTTGCCGAAGTCCGTGAGGGTGACGAGCTTGTTCTCGTCGGCCACCTCCTTGCGCAGCGCGATCGCCCAGGTGTTGTTGGCCGGCGACGGCGACAGCCAGACGATCTTGTTGGCGTCGTAGTCGAGCTTCTTGGCGGTCTCGTAGGCCTTGGCGGCATCCTTCCAGACCGGGTCGTCGGCCTTCTGGAAGAAGAACGCGGCATTGCCGGTGTATTCGGGATAGATGTCGATCTCGCCGGCGGTGATCGCCTTGCGCACGACGGGCGTTGCGCCGAGCTGGATGCGGTCGGTGGTCTTGATGTTGTTGGCGTTCAGCACGAGCTGGATGATGTTGCCCAGCACGCCGCCTTCCGTGTCGATTTTTGACGAGACGACTACCTGGGCGCTGGCCGAGGCAGCGGTGATGCCGAGCACGATCGCCGTCAAGGCGAGCTTTCTGATTGAAAACATCGTGAAAATCCCTTGCTATGAACCGGGAATCCGGTGGGGCCGCATTTGAGCACGCCTATAACGTCCGGTCGGGGCACACGGTTTCATAACTGAGGCGATCAGCGCAATATTTTTGTTCCCCGTACGAAGCAGGTGCCGAGCCCGGTCCCGACAGCGTAATGTCAGTTGGCGGCGCGCAAGCCCGGCAGCTTCAACGTGCCGAGCGCGACAAAACAAAGAACGACGACCGGGAAGACGATCCAGTTCAGCATGGTCCAGCCCCAGGCATTGTAGATCGCGCCGGACATCAGCGAGGCAAAGGCGACGGAGCCGAACAGGACGAAGTCGTGGAAACCCTGGACCTTGCCCTTCTCGGAAGGATGGTAGCTGGCGGCGACCATGGCGGTGGCACCGATGAAGCCGAAATTCCAGCCGAGCCCGAGCAGGATCAGCGCCGTCCAGAACTGCCACAGCGCAAGGCCCGAAAGCGCCACGGCGGCGCAGCCGATGAGCAGGACGAGGCCGGTCGCAACGATACGCTCGGCGCCGAAGCGATGGATCAGCGATCCAGTGAAAAAGCTCGGCGCAAACATCGCCATGACGTGCCATGAAATGCCAAGCGTCGCATTGTCTTCCGACAGGCCGCAGCCGACCATGGCAAGCGGTGCGCCGGTCATGACGAAGCTCATCAGCGCGTAGCTGCCGACGGCGCAGAAAAGTGCTGCGACGAAGCGCGGCTGGGTGACGATTTCAGCCAACGGCCGAGCATCGGTCGCGGGGGTTTCGGTGACGGCGCCTGTGCGCGAGGAAACACGCAGGAACGACAGGATGATCGCGCCAACCGCTGCCAGCGGCAAGATCGAGACGAAGGATCCGGCGAACATCACCGGGGCCAGCGATTCACGGGTGTAGATGACGATCTGCGGCCCGAGGATGGCGGTGATGATGCCGCCGGCCAGTACAAAGGAAATGGCGCGCGCCTTGAACTCGGGCGGCGCGTTGTCGGCCGCTGCAAAACGGAATTGCTGGACGAAGGCGCCGCCGACGCCGATGATACCCAAGCCGAAAGCAAACAGCCAGAAGCTCGCCTGATAGAGCGCCAGCGTCGCGATCAGCCCGCCGAGCGCAGTGACGATCGTGCCGGTCATGAAGCCGCCGCGATGGCCGAGCCGGCGGATGATGGCGGCGGCCGGCAAGGCCCCGAGCGCCACGCCGAGATTGAAACCGGTGACCGGCGCCGTCGCCAGCGATTTGTCGGGACCAAGCAGGTACTGACCGGCAAGCGCGCCGAGCGAAATGGCGATCGGCGCCGCCGAACCGACGATCGCCTGCGCCGCGGCAAGCAGCACCGCGGTACGGCGCCCTTCCCTGCCGGTCTCGGCGACCACGGCCGTGGCGGTTGTCACGAAGCGTCCTTGCCGCGGCCTTCGCCGCGCACGCGGCGGGAGACGCGATCGAGCACGGCGTTGACCAGCTTCGGCTCGTCTTCCTCGTAAAAGGCCTTGGCGATGTCGACATATTCGGAGACGATCACCGCCACCGGCACGTCCTCGCGCTTCATCAATTCATAGACGCCGGCGCGCAGGATGGCGCGCAGCGTCGAATCCAGCCGCGACAGCGGCCAATCCTCGGTCAGCGCCTGGCGGATCACCGGGTCGATGGTCTTCTGGTTTTCGACGACGCCGGTCAGGATGGCGCGGAACCATTGCGCGTCGGCCTCGCGATAGAGCGCGCCGTCGACTTCCTTGCCGAGGCGGAAGGTTTCGTATTCGGCCGTGATCTCGAAGACGCCGCTGCCGGCCACATCCATCTGGTAGAGCGCCTGCACTGCGGCAAGACGGGCGGCGCCGCGCTTGTTGGCGTGGCGCACCGCACCGGTCGAGGCGGGCTCGGTCACGATTGGGCTCCGAATTTCTCTTTGAGCGCGATCATGGTCAGCGCCGCGCGCGCAGCGAAGCCGCCCTTGTCGCCTTCCGTTTTGCGCGCACGCCCCCAGGCCTGCGCATCATTTTCGGTGGTCAGAATGCCATTGCCGACAGCGATCGCCTCCTGCAGCGAAAGGTCCATCAGCGCACGGCTCGATTCATTGGCGACGATGTCGAAATGATAGGTGTCGCCGCGGATGACGGTGCCGAGCGCGACAAAACCATCATAATGCGTGCCGCCTTCGGCGGCGCCATCGAGCGCGAAGCATATCACGGCGGGGATTTCCAGCGAACCGGGAACCGTGACGACGTCATAGGTGGCACCGGCCTCTTCGAGCGCGCCGATCGCGCCTTCGAGCAGGGCGTCGGCGAGATCGTCGTGAAAACGCGCTTCGACAATGAGCAGATGCGCCTTCGCCTTCGGGCGAATGAACGCTTTGCCGTGTTGGGATGTGCCAGCCATAAAAGTCTCCGGGGGGTTGCCGGTGACTTAGGCCGAAGCCGGGTTGACCGCAAGCGGAAGATTGGCCGGGTTGCGCCTGGCTTATCGCATCTTCGGGTAAGGTGCCGGGAGCGGACAGTGGGTACTGAGGCTTTCCGCCCAGGCGAGAACAGCTGCGTGGTCTGCCACACGGCCTGTATCTACATCGGCCATTGCTTCGCGCGTCAGGCGCTCTTGCCGTTTGGATTTCTTACTCTCCTTCGAAGTATTCTTCATTCGAACAGCTCCGCGATATCGGCCATTGGCCGAAATAGCCTCATCGGCTGATCCGGAAATGGCAAAAAACTCTCGCGTTCGTAGAAGCGCCGGGCGTTCTCGTCCTTTGCATCGACAACAACAGCGAAGGAGGCAATCTCGCTTCTGAGTGACCGAAGCAAGGCATCGGCCAGGAGGTATCGGCCGTAACCCCGGCCATGTTGCCGTCGATCGACGGCTAGGCGTCCTAGCAGCGTCGCCGGAATGAGCGGATAACGCGGCAGCTTGCGGACAGTCTGGGCAGGCCATTCGCCGACACTCACCGCAGTCGACGAGAGCGTGTAGTAACCAGCGATAGCTCCATCCGGCATGACCAGCACGAACGGCGCCGCAATGTTCTTGCGGGCGTCTTGTCCAGCCTGCAGTCGAAGATATCGATCGAGTGGTTCTGCCCCGCTTTCGAATGAGTTTTTGCCGTGCTGCGGACCGAGTACCTCAACTCGTAAAGAGGCCTCAGTCGAGCCCGTCACTCTCAGATACCGATGGCTTGGCGATACCGACGCACCGTATCGCGCAGACGGTCGTTCACAGGCTTCGGATTGACGAGGGCATCCACGAAGGCCCGGCTGTCACGGACGGATAGATCGAGGCGCTGATGCTCTTCGATGGCTCGCCGCGCAGCTTCCTGGACGCTGGTCAGCACGAAGTCCGTCACGGTGCGGCCCTGCAGCGCCGCAGCATGCTCAATCAGGCTCTTCTGATCTGCAGTGATACGTGCTTCCAGACGTTCACCACGGGCACGACTGCGAGATGGATGTTTATGTACCGTCATGGTCTTTTCTCCTGAAGACTATGTACGGCCAATGGCCGGCGACTTCAAGGCTTAATTACAGCCCCTCTTGCGCCGCCTCCGCCAGGCGCGCGGCGTAGCGGGCCATGGTGTCGATTTCGATGTTGACGCGATCACCAGCCTGGCGTTCTCCCCAGGTGGTAACCGCCAGCGAGTGATGGATAAGAAGCACGTCGAAGCGGGTGCCTTCGATTTTGTTGACGGTGAGCGAGGTGCCGTCGAGCGCGACGGAACCTTTCGGCGCAATGAACTTGGCCAGATGGCGCGGCGCGTCCAGCGTGAAGCGCACGGCATCACCCTCCTCCTTGCGCTCGACGATTTCGGCGGTGCCGTCGACATGGCCGGAGACTATATGGCCGCCGAGCTCGTCGCCAATCTTCAGCGCCCGTTCCAGATTGATCCGATTGCCGGATTTCCAGTTCGACGCGGTGGTCAGCCTGAGCGCTTCCTCCCAGGCCTCGACCTCGAACCAGCGTGCGTTCGAGCCATGTTCGGGGAGCGCCGTGACGGTGAGGCAGACCCCGCCGCAGGAAATCGAGGCGCCGATGGCGATGGTCTCGGGATCATAAGCCGTGTCGATGCGCAACCCGACGCCTTCGCTGAGAGGCTTTACGGCGGCCACCGTTCCTACGTCGGTCACAATTCCGGTAAACATCAGAGAGTGTCTTTCATTTTGACCATGACCTGATCCAACAACCGGTTCCCACTTTTTGGGATCATGGCCTCACCCATTCGGCATACCTGTCCTCGCCAAACCGCATCTCGCGCAATTTGCGAAACCCTGGCGGGATATGATCGGCGTCGATGGGTGATACAATGCCATCCTCGCCGATCGCTTCCGGCCCCTGGAACAGGACGATGCGGTCGACAAGGCCTTCATCGAGGAAGGCCTTGGCCACCTTGGCGCCGCCCTCGACCAAAACGCTTGCCATGCCGAGCGCGGCGAGGTCCTCGAGCAATTCCGGCAGCGCCACTTCGCCTGAATATGTTTCAGTGCCGATGAAGCGCACGCCCGCGCGTTCGAGCGCCGCCCGCCGATGCGGATCGGCCTCCAGGCAAGCGGCGATATAGAGCGGCACGCGGTCGACGCCGGACACCAGCTTGGACGTCTCCGGCAGCCGGATCTGCCGATCGAGGATGATGCGCGCCGGCGAGCGGTTCTCCAGTCCCGGAAGACGCACGGTCAGCGCCGGGTCGTCTTCGAGCGCGGTGCCGATGCCGACCAGGATGGCGTCGGCCTCGGCGCGCATCAGATAGACGTCGCGCCGCGCGACCTCGCCAGTGATGGCGACCTGGCCGGCGCCTTTGCGGCCGATCTTGCCGTCACTCGAAAGCGCAAGCTTCAGAGTTACTTCCGGGCGTTTTTTCAGGGAGCGAGTCAGATAACCTGCCATCTGCTCGGCGGCCTCGGTGGCCAGCACCTTCTCCACCACCTCGACACCGACGGCGCGCAGGATGGCGTAGCCCTTGCCGGAGACGCGCGGATCGGGATCGCTCGCCGCGCCTACGACGCGCGCGATGCCGGCACTGACCAGCGCGTTGGCGCAAGGCGGCGTGCGGCCGTGATGCGCGCAAGGCTCCAACGTCACGTAGGCCGTAGCACCACGCGCGAGCTCGCCGGCCTCGGCCAGCGCCTCGGTCTCGGCATGCGGCCGGCCGCCGACGGCCGTCACGCCGGTGCCGACGATCATCGGGCCGGCGCCGTCGTCGCGCACGATGATGGTGCCGACGGAAGGATTGGTCGAGGTGCGGCCCGCATTGCGGCGCGACAGCCTGATGGCCGCGGCCATGAACCGGCGATCAAGGGCCGCCTGCGCGGCCTCGTCCAGTCGCGGTCCCGCCATGATCAGCCGGCTTCCTCTTCGGTCTTTTCCTCGTCGCCCTTCAGTTCGCCCAGCAGCTCATGAAAATCCTTGGCTTCGCGGAAATTGCGATAGACCGAGGCGAAGCGGACATAGGCGACGTCATCCAGCGATTTCAGCGCCTCCATGACCAGCTTGCCGACCTCGCCCGAGGCAACCTCGGTTTCGCCGGAGCTTTCGAGCTGGCGCACGATGCCGGTCACGGCGCGGTCGATGCGCTCGGGGTCGACATTGCGCTTGCGGACCGCGATCTCGACGGAGCGCAGCAGCTTGTCGCGATCGAAAGGCACCTTGCGGCCGGACTTCTTGACGACGACGAGGTCACGCAATTGCACGCGCTCGAAGGTGGTGAACCGGCCGCCGCAATCGGGACACACCCGCCGCCTGCGGATCGCCGCGCCGTCCTCGGCGGGACGCGAATCCTTCACCTGCGTATCTTCGGACTGGCAATAGGGACAGCGCATGGCAAGCTTTCGGTTTGGCGATTCTCAGGATGCGGAAGGCTTAGTGCGTTTTGCCGCCATGGCAAAGCGCAGCCTTCGTATCAGAGATAGCGAGGCGCAGGCACAATTGCCAGCGCCTGCCCCCCGAGGGCCAGCACCCTCAGGGCGCAACGTCCTTGGTCGGGAAACCGCAGGAGGTGCCCAGATTGCGATAAGCCTTGGTGAAGCCGTCCATCGGGATGCTGGCGACGGCCTGCTTGCCGAAAACCACATCGAGCGAGGTGACCTTGCGCATGGCGCGCAGCAGCGCAAGGTTGGTCTTGGCCTGGTTGTCGACCATCCAACTGGGACGGCCGCCGGCGGCGCCGTTGGAGGTTACAGTCGCGGCAACCTTCACGCCGGGGTCGCCGAAGGTCGCGGCGATCTTGCTGCCGGTCGGCAAGGTCTTGTTGTCGACGATGAACATGATCGCCGGGTACGCATCCGGCGGCAGCGCGTCGCCGGTCGAGATCGACATCGTCAAAGAGCCCGCATTGCCGAGGCCGTCGACGAAAGCGGTCGAGGCGGCACAGGTCTTGTGCGCATCCTGCCCGGTGTCGAGCGTATCGATGATGGTGGTCCACTTGCCGAAGGTATTGGTCGTCGGCATGTCGGCGTTCGTCTGCTCCTGCGCAACCGCGCCGGACATGGCGAAGGCAGTCAGCGAGGCGGACAAAGCCAAGGCGGCGAAGCGGAAAATGCGCATCATCAGGTCTCCGGTAAGCCGCGCCGCCCGATCAGGGAGCGGCGCGAAGCGCAGGGATAAAAGATGACGCGCGGCGCCCAGTCAACCGACGGACGTCGACCGACAGAGAGGATCAGCCGAGATACGGGTAGAGCGGAAAGCGATCGGTCAGCGCCATGACCTTGGCCTTGACCGCGGCTTCGACCGCTGCATTGCCCTCGTCGGAATTCGCAACCTTCAGCCCGTCCAGCACCTCGGCGATCAGCTTGCCGATCTCGCGGAATTCGGCCTGGCCGAAGCCGCGCGTCGTGCCGGCCGGCGTGCCGAGACGCACGCCCGAGGTGACGAACGGCTTTTCCGGATCGAACGGGATGCCGTTCTTGTTGCAGGTGATGTTGGCGCGGCCAAGCGCGGCTTCCGCGCGCTTGCCGGTGGCGTTCTTCGGCCTGAGATCGACCAGCATCAGGTGGTTGTCGGTGCCGCCCGAGACGATGTCGAGACCGGTTTCCTGAAGGCTCGAAGCCAGCGCCTTGGCGTTGGCGACGATGCTTTCGGCATAGGCCTTGAAGCTCGGCTTCAATGCTTCGCCGAACGCCACCGCCTTGGCGGCGATGACATGCATCAGCGGACCGCCCTGCAGGCCCGGGAACACCGCCGAGTTCATCTTCTTGGCGATCTCCTCGTCGTTGCACAGGATCATGCCGCCGCGCGGGCCGCGCAGCGACTTGTGCGTCGTGGTGGTCACGACATGGGCGTGCGGCAGTGGCGACGGATGCATGCCGCCGGCAACGAGGCCCGCGATATGCGCCATGTCGACCATCAGATAGGCGCCGATCGAGTCGGCGATCTCGCGGAAACGCTTCCAGTCCCAGATACGCGAATAGGCGGTGCCGCCGGCGAGGATCAGCTTCGGCCTGGTCTCCTGCGCCGTCTTCTCGATCGCGTCCATGTCGAGCAGGTGGTCTTCCTTGCGCACGCCGTAGGAGACGACCTTGAACCACTTACCGCTCATGTTGACTGGCGAGCCGTGGGTGAGGTGGCCACCCGAATTCAGGTCGAGGCCCATGAAGGTGTCGCCTGGCTGCAGCAGCGCCAGGAACACCGCCTGGTTCATCTGGCTGCCCGAGTTCGGCTGGACGTTGGCGAAATTGCAGCCGAAGAGCTTTTTGGCGCGTTCGATAGCCAGTTCCTCGGCCA
The DNA here is from genome assembly GCF_033977145.1 of Mesorhizobium montanum. Classification (NCBI taxonomy): domain Bacteria; kingdom Pseudomonadati; phylum Pseudomonadota; class Alphaproteobacteria; order Hyphomicrobiales; family Phyllobacteriaceae; genus Mesorhizobium; species Mesorhizobium montanum. Next base: position 133,316 of record NZ_JAVIJF010000009.1, read on the forward strand.
CGTCGACAAACTGGCAACCGCCATAGTAGCGCTTACCCGGATAGCCCTCGGCGTATTTGTTGGTCATGATCGAGCCTTGCGCTTCGAGCACGGCGCGCGACACGATGTTTTCGGAAGCGATCAGCTCGATCTCATGGCGCTGCCGGCCGAGCTCGTTGCGGATGGCGCCGAAGATTTCCGGATCGGCATCGGCAAGCGTGGTCTCGAAAAAGGACTCGAATTTGCTGGAGGATGCCGCGGCTGTTGACATGGCTTGCTTTCCCTTGGGGCCGGAGGTCTGCGAGGTCGTCGCGCATTAACACAGTTGTTTCCGGGCCGCCACGTTTGCGGCGCGAAATTTGCTGGCCGGTTTGCGCCAAGACGGCGGACAGGGTGCTAATCCCGCGGTTCGCGGCCCTTGAGGATCGCTTCGGAGAAGGTGATCTCGGTGAACAGCTTGCGCGCCGTGTGGTCGTTGATGTCGCCGCGGCGCAGCATGGCCTGCAATTCGGTGCGCTCGGCCTCGATGCCGGCAAGCCTGAGTTCGAGCTCGATCCGGCCGGACTCGCGAGCCTCGGCGCGTGCTTCGTCGGCGCGGAGAGCGAGATGCGACGCCGGTAGATGGATGCGACGCTCTCGGCGATGGCGAGCTTCATCTCCGCTGCCTCTCCTTCGTTGCGGTCGCTGGCGAGGCCTTCGATCCTGGCGATGGCCGCGTTGGCGGCGCCGACCCGCGCCCGGCGCTCTTCGGCCGCACCTGGATGCTCGCCTGGCTCGACGAGACCGCGCGCAACCGTCGGCAAGGCAAGGCTGGCAATCGCCAGCGAGCAGATGATGACGCCGGCGGCCAGGAAGATCACGACGTCGCGGGCCGGAAACGGCGAGCCGTCCTGCAAGGTAAGCGGCAAGGACAGGATGCCGGCCAGCGTCACCGCGCCGCGCACGCCTGCGATCGAGCCGGCAAGCCTGACGCGGAAGCCGAAGGGCTCGGCCTTGCGCTTGCCGAGCCGTGCGGCAAGCACGGCGCCCATGTCGCCGATCCAGATCCAGACATAGCGCAGGCCGATCAGGCAGAGCGTGAGCAGCAGCACGGTCAGTGCCGGCTCGAACAGCCAGTGCCGGGTCGTCAGTTCCGGCGGCACCTTGCGGATGATGCCGGGCAGTTGCAGGCCGAGCAGGATGAAGAGCGAGCCGTTGAACATGAAGATAAGCATCGACCAGAGCGAAATCGTCTGGATGCGCGCCGAGACCGCCATGTGGCGGACGATGCCGGAGTATCCGGTCAGAAGGCCGGCGGTCACCGCCGCCAGGATGCCCGAAGCGCCGAAATGCTCGGCAATGAGGTAGGCGACAAACGGCAACAGGACCATGACCAGCACCTGCGCTTCGGCCGGCGTGCTGGTGATGCGGCCGAGGACCTGCAACGACTTCGCCGCGATGAACAGCGCCGCCATGCCGGCGAGGATGCCGACCGCCACCGCAAAGACAAAGCTCACGGACGCCGCGGCAAACGAAAAGCTGCCGGTCAGCGCCGCCGCGACCGTGAAGCGGAACATCACCAGACCGGAGGCGTCGTTGAGCAGCGACTCGCCTTCCAATATGTGCATCAGCCGCGCTGGAACGACGTTGCGGTCGACGATCGAGGATACGGCGACCGCGTCCGTCGGCGACAGCACGGCGGCCAGGGCGAAGGCGACGACCAGCGGGATGCTCGGCACCAGCCAGTGCAAGGCGTAGCCGAAACCGACGATGGTGAAGAAGACCAGCCCGATGGCAAGGTCGAGGATCGGGTCGCGCAACGCGATCAGCTCGCGCTTCGGTGCCGAAAAGGCATCGCCGAACAGCAGCGGCGGAATGAACACCAGCAGGAAGAGTTCCGGATCGATCTCGACATGCAGGCCGCGCGCCGGCCAGGCAAGGGCAGCGCCGATCGCGATCTGCAGCACCGGCAGCGGCACGCGCACCAGCCGCACCAGCGCGCCCGATAGCGTCACGAAGGCGAGCACGACGAGGATGAAGATGGCGACGTCCATGGCGCGATTCCGGCTGCTCAAGTGCCGAGCTGATCTAATCCGACCATGCGCAATTGAACGCGCGTCGTCCAGCGCGGAGGCTGTCGTCCTGCTGGTGAACCCGCGGCTGAGTTAAACAAAAAAGGCCGCTGCAAGAGCGACCTTTTTGCTTTTTATATCAGATACTTACTGTGCGGAACTGATCTGCAGCTCGCTGGCGCCGTCGAGGGCATAGATGTCGTCGCGGAACTGCACGACGCCCGGAGCGGTCGACCAGGCCGACAGATAGAGGAAGTGGACCGGCACCGGGTTGACGACCTGGATCGGCGTGTTCTCGCCGGTCTTGATCGCCGCCTCGAAATGCTGGCGGTCCCAGCCGGGCGTGTCGCGCAGCACCCAGGTGACGAGGTCGCGCACGTTCTGGACGCGCACGCAGCCGGAGGAATCGAAGCGCATCAGCTTGCCGAACAGGCTCTGCTGCGGCGTGTCGTGCATGTAGACGCCGTCCGGGCTCGGGAAGTTGATCTTGACCGACGCCATCGCGTTGTTGTTGCCCGGATCCTGGCGGAAACGGTATTTAGCGGCATCGTCGGTCGACCAGTCGACGGTCATCGGATCGACCTCACTGCCATCCGGCGCGAACAGCCGGATGTGGCTCTCCTTGAGGTAGTTGGGGTCCTTCCGCATCAGCGGAATGATGTCCTTGCGCACGATCGAGACCGGCGCGTTCCAGTACGGATTGACGATGATCTCGTTGATCTTCGAGTTCACGATCGGCGTCTGGCGATCGATCTTGCCGACGATCGCGGTGTGGCGAAGCACCACGCGGTCGTTCTCGACCGCTTCGACCTGGGCGCCGGGAATGTCGACCAGCACATAACGGCTGCCGAGCGTGCCGGCCTTCTCCTTCAGGCGCTGCAGGTTGGTCTGCAGCTGGCCGAGCCGGATCTGCGCCGAAACGTTCATCGCCGTATAGGTGTATTTGCCCATGGCGCCGTCGGCCGGCAGGCCGTGACGGAGCTGGAAGCGCTTGACCGCCGAGTCGACATAGGAATCGAACGCCGTCGAAATGCCGGCGCTCTGCGGCAGATCGCCCGAGACCATCAGGCGCTTGCGCAGCGGCACGACATCCGGATCGTCGTCGCCGAGCTGCAATTTCTTGGTCGCCGGAACCTGCTCCCAGCCGCCCTGGGAGACGATGTTCTGATACTGCGCCACCGCCTGTTCGGTGAAGGCGACCGTCTGCTGGCTGAAGATCGGCAGCGTCGAGGCGACCTTGTTGGTGTCGGTGCGGCGGGCGTCGAACTGGTCGTCCCAATTGCCGCGCGTCGAGGATTTAAGGATGTCCCCGACCACGTCCTGGGCGCTGGCATGGCCGGCGACCACGGCGGCGGCGAGCGCGGACGCTCCGGTGAGAAAGAAACGGCGGCTGGTTCTCATGGCAGACATTCTTGCTTTAATCGCTCTCGCTCAATTCGCTTGCCGGGCGGCTTTGTCCGCACTCTAGGGTTGGCAAACTTAACATTTCGCCAACCATGCCCCGCGTCGACGGCTGCCAGAAACGCGCTGCCGCCACGCAGGTTCCAAGGAGCGCAAGGCATAGGCCCGCAGCATCACCCACGTTTCGCATCCACCGCGATTATGGCGGCAACGTGGCCTTGGCCCGCGATTTGCATGTGGCGGGAGGGTGAAAGAAAAGGCGGCGATGCCTTTCTGCATCGGTGGATGCTGCCGCGCCCTTCAAGCCCCGCCACAGTTGCGGCGGCGCGGCAAAAGAAGGACCGATGCGTTCCGGCACCGGCCCTCTATTGTTTTCCCCGGCCGCCCTTACATCCGGTAAGCGATCGTATCGTTCCAGAAGCGATCGAGCCGCTGGAGCGCGCGGTTCATCTGCTTGAACTCGTCGGTGTTGATGCCGCCGACCTGCTCGATCGAGCCGACATGGCGCTCGTAGAGGCCGGCGACGACGTCGGCCACCTCGTTGCCCTTCGGCGTCAGCGAGACGCGGACCGAACGGCGGTCGATGCGCGAGCGCTGGTGGTTGATGAAACCGAGGTCGACCAGCTTCTTCAGATTGTAGGAGACGTTCGAGCCGAGATAGTAGCCGCGCGAACGCAGCTCGCCGGCGGTCAGCTCCGAATTGCCGATGTTGAAGAGCAGCAGCGCCTGGATGGCGTTGATGTCGGAACGGCCGTTGCGGTCGAACTCGTCCTTGATCACGTCAAGCAGGCGGCGGTGCAGACGCTCCACCAGCTGCAGCGATTCCATGTACAGCGAGCGGATAGCCTCGCGGCGATCGTCGGATACGTTTGCGGTCTTCGCCGCCGGACGCGAATTGATCATTGTCTTTGCCTCTCGTTTGTCGCCTTGGTGATTTTTTGTTTTTCACCTTGATCGCGACACTATCGAATACTCATAAAATTCGACTTAAACGCCAGGGCTAACAAGAGCTTACCGGTAAGAGGTTTCGAAAGACGCTTAACGATCGGTCACCCGAGCAAGAACAATTAACCTAAAGATTTAGCCAATGGATCTCGGGGTCCAACGAGGCCGCGAAATCGGCCCTGGAAGCCTATTGGCGGAGCTGGCGCTTCTGCAGCCAGATGGTGACGCGAAAGACGATGTAGAGCAAGGCCACGCAGGCATGCGAGACGACGATCAGCAGCCGGTGGCCGAAGAGATCCGGGAAGCCGGCATACATCACCGTCTCGGTCGCGGCGCAGATGAACCAGATCACCGGTCCCCAGGACGCGAGCATCCAGAGCCCGGCTGCGGCGAAGGGAAAGAAAACGGCGAGCATGGCGGCCGCCACCTGCCAGTGCACCGGCATCAGGTCGAAGCGCCACAGCTCGCCCGGATAAATGCCGATCAGGCGGATCCAGTAGAGGATACCGAACAAAAGGCAGTAGCCGGCAATCACGCGCTGGAACCAGGCGAAGATGATTTCGGTGGTCGAGGGCTGCAGCACCACGCGCCTGGAGGTGACCTCGCTCACAGGACGAGCTCCTGGCGCCCAAGCGGCGCGAAATAGGCGTCGATGTCGGCAGCATTGACCGCATCCAGGTCCGCCGGCCGCCACGCGGGCTTCGAGCCCTTGTCGATGATGGCGGCGCGAATGCCTTCATAGAAATCATGGCCGGCAAGCATGCGGTTCAGGATGCGGAACTCCATCTTCATGCATTCGTCCATCGACAGCGTCTGCCCGGCGCTGATCTGGCGCCAGGCGATGTTGAGACTGGTCGGCGAGCGGGTTTTCAACGTCGCCAGCGTCCTCGCGGCAAAGGCGTCGCCTGCGGCGGCCTGATCGAGGCTGGCGATGATGCCGGCGAGCGAGCTTTTCGAAAAATGGCGCGCGATCGACTCCAGGTCCTGCCGCTCGGTCTCGCGTTTGGCGGGCACGAAGAAATCGCGCAATTCCGCATTCGCGTCGCCGCTTGTCGCCAGTTCGTCGAGCAGGCCCGCCTGGTCCTCGGCCTTGATGGTGTGGGTGGCGAGACCCGACCACAGCGCGTCGCCATGGCGGATGCGATTTCCGGTCAGCCCGAGATACATGCCGAAGCATCCGCCCAGATCCGGCAGCAAGTGGCTGGCGCCGACGTCGGGGAAAAAGCCGATGCCGACCTCGGGCATGGCGAACTGCGCGTTCTCGGTCAGCACCCGATGCGAGCCGTGGAAAGATATGCCGACACCGCCGCCCATGACGATGCCGTCGATCAGCGCGACATAGGGTTTTTTGAAGCGTGCGATGCGGGCATTGAGCCGATACTCGTCGGCGAAGAAGTCGACGGGCGGCCTGCCGGCGCGGCCGGCCTCATAGATGTGCAGGATATCGCCGCCGGCGGAAAAAGCCCTGCCCTCGGCCTTGACGACGACGACCCCGATCCCGGCGTCCTGCTCCCAGGCGTCGAGGGCCTTGCCGAGCGCCTTGACCATGTCGTGCGTGACGGCGTTGAGCGCCTTCGGCCGGGTCAATGTGACCACGCCCGACTTGCCCAGCCGCTCGAAGCGAATCTCGTCGCCTCCGCCAAAATCCATCACCAGAGTATCCCTCTCTCCGCCCGCCGGGGGAGAGAAGTGCTAAAGGCGGCATGGTGGCGCGTCAATGGTGGCGGTTCTTGCGCTGGCGGCCGGCCGCGCCAGATGTTAGGTAACCGGCAAAGGATCGCGCCTGCGCGCCCGACCGGTTTCGAGCAGATCGACATGCCTGGTATTTCCCGCTTCGTAGTTGGATTGGCCGGCCTCATGTGCCTGGGGGCTCCCGCACGTGCCGCGCCAATCGCCGACCTCTATCAGGCGCAGACCGTCGTCACCGGTACCGGGGACGTGAACCGGCAGATCGGCTTTCGCGATTGCCTCGACAAGGTGCTGGTCAAGGTCTCGGGCGACCAGCGGCTGACGCAGAAGCCGGAGATTCTGGCGCTGCGCGACAAGGCGGCCGACTTCGTCCAATCCTTCCGCTATCACGACCGGCTCGAAGGCATCCCGATCCATGACGAGCAAGGCACGCATGACCGGCCGCATGACCTGACCTGCATCTACAAGCCGGCTGTCGTCGACAAGCTCTTGGCGCAGCTCGGCAGCAGGCCTTGGCTTGGCGCGCGGCCGCTGATCGCCGTTTTCATGACCGCCGAGCAAGGTTCGCGGCATTTCGTGCTGACCCCCGACGAGGATCGTGGCGACGCGATGCGCGAATCCTTCACCAACGCCGCCAGTCCTTTGCTGATGCGCGTCAGTTTTCCGAAAACCGAGCAGCTTGGCGGCCTCGATGAGAAAGCGCTCTCGGCGGCCGACATGGCAAGGCTCGACAATCTCGCGAAGAAGGCGCGAGCGGCCCGGGCGCTCGCCGGCAGCATCGTCTGGAGCGACAAGGAGCTCGGCTGGATCGCCGACTGGCGCCTGGCCGCTCGCGGCAAGACCTATCGCTGGCAAGTGCGGGGCGTCAGCTTCGACGAGGCTTTTCGCGTTGCCATGAGAGGCGCGGCGCAGATTTTGTCGGGGAATGGGCAGCCTTGACGCTCCCTCATCCGCGTGCGGGCACCTTCTCGTCGTGAACGGGAGAAGAAGGCTGGCACAATCGTGTCGCATTGGTCAGCGACAAGGGCGCGTGGTAAAAAGCCGACCAAAGCGAGAGTCTTGGCGATGAACAAATTCACCCCCGCAAAACCTGCCGGCGCGCGCAGCGTCGACGAGATCACCGGCAGCCGGCGGCTGCGGCGCATGCGCAAAGCCGACTGGTCGCGACGGCTGGTGCAGGAGAACCAGCTCTCGGTGAACGACCTGATCTGGCCGATCTTCGTTATCGACGGCAAGAACACGCGCGAGCCGATCGCCGCCATGCCGGACGTCTATCGCCTGACCATCGATCTCGCGGTGAAGGAAGCCGAGCGCGCCGCCAAGCTAGGCATTCCGGCCATTGCCACCTTCCCCAATGTCGAGCTTGCGCTGCGCGACCAGACCGGCTCGCACATCCTCGACCCGGACAACGTCATCAACCGCGCCACGCGCGCCATCAAGGACGCGGTGCCGGAGATCGGCATCATCACCGATGCCGCGCTCGACCCCTTCACCAGCCATGGCCATGACGGCATTTTGCGCGACGGCATCATCGTCAATGACGAGACGGTGCAGCAGGTCACCGCCGCGGCCGTCATCCAGGCTGCCGCCGGCGCCGACATCATCGCGCCGTCCGACATGATGGACGGCCGCATCGGCGCCATCCGCGACGCGCTCGACGCCAACGGCTTCCAGGACGTGGCGATCATGTCCTATGCGACGAAGTTCGCCTCGGCCTTCTACGGGCCCTATCGCGAGGCAGTAGGCACCGCCGGCCTGCTCAAGGGCGACAAGAAAACCTATTACATCGACCACGCCAATTCGGACGAAGCGGTGCGCGAGGCCGAGCAGGACCTCGCCGAAGGCGCCGACATGCTGATGGTGAAGCCCGGCCTGCCCTATCTCGACATCATCCGCCGGCTGAAGGACGAACTGCAGATGCCGACCTTCGCCTACCAGGTGTCAGGCGAATATTCGATGATCAAGGCGGCCAGCGCCAATGGCTGGATCGATGGCGAAAAGGCGATGCTGGAATCGCTGCTTGCCTTAAAACGCGCCGGCTGCGACGGCGTGCTGACCTATTTCGCGCCGACCGTGGCGGAGATGCTGAGGGGCTGAGCTTCCTGGCGACTTTGGAATTCTGACGCGATCCGTTAGAATGTATTCATGAACAGGACTGAAGTGATCGAACGGTTGCGGAAGAACGCTGGTGCTATCAGAGGCATGGGCGCGACTTCGCTTTATCTGTTCGGGTCGGCCGCCCGTGGCGACGCGCATTCAGACAGTGATCTCGATCTTTTCATAGACTATGACCCGGCGCGGCGCTTTTCCCTGATCGATCTTGTCGGCATCAAACAATTTCTCGAAGAAAAAATGTCGACCGAAATCGACATCACCACAAGGGACAGCCTTCATCCGATGCTGAAGGCTGATATCGAACGATCGGCCGTGCGCGTATTCTGATGGGCCCCGTCGGATCAAGCCGATCCTCGCCGAGATCCGGGCGGCCCTCGATGGCATCGCTGCTGCTACAGCCGGCAAGACGTTGGAAGATTTCCGTAGCGATTGGCTGCTTCGCCACGGCGTCGAGCGTGGCATCGAGATCATTTCCGAAGCCGCCCGGCACGTTCCGGACGATCTGACCGCTCTTGCTCCAGTCAGACACCCTCCAGCAACGATCCTCTCACTGGCCGCCTCGTATGGGTTGGAAAATACTGCTTGCACTATGCAATCAGCCCAGCCATAACTGCTTTCGATATACAACCAGTTTAGGAGGCGATTGTGTCCAAGCTACGTGTCAACGCTTTCACCTTGTCGCTCGACGGTTATGGCGCCGGTCCCGACCAGGACCTCACCAATCCGCTCGGCATCGGCGGAGAAGGTCTCCACAAATGGATGATCGGCACCCGTACCTTTCGCCAGATGGTGCTCGGCAAGGACGGCGGCACCACCGACATCGATGACGGCTTCGCCGTGCGCAGCTTCGAGAATGTCGGCGCCTGGATCCTCGGCCGTAACATGTTCGGGCCGGTCCGCGGCGAATGGCCTGACGAGAGCTGGAAAGGCTGGTGGGGCGACAACCCGCCCTATCACGTGCCGGTCTTCGTGCTGACGCACCACAAGCGGGCGCCGATCGGGATGGAAGGCGGCACGACATTCTACTTCGTCACCGACGGCATCCATTCGGCGCTCGAACAGGCAAAGGCCGCGGCCGACGGCAAGGATGTGCGGGTCGGCGGCGGCGTTTCGACAATCCGCCAATATCTCGAGCGGCGGCTGATCGACGAGATGCATCTGGCGATCTCGCCGATCCTGCTCGGATCGGGCGAGCACCTCTTCGCCGGCCTCGACATGCTGAAGCTCGGCTATCGCTGCACCGGGCAGGTTGCGACGGCCGATGCGACGCATGTGATGATCGGGCGGGCATGAGGAGCGTAATCTCCCCCACGAGGGGGGAGATCGCAGCTTCACTGCCTCAATACTTCCCCGGCACGTAGAGGTCGCGTGGCAGGACCTGGCGCTCGTATTGCGGATTGAAGACGCGCTCCGGCAGCGAGATTTCCTCGTGCGGGACTTCCTCGTAGGGCAATTGCTGCAACAAGTGGTCGATGCAGTTCAGCCTCGCCCGTTTCTTGTCGTTGCCCTCGACGATGAACCAGGGTGCTTCCGGGATGTTGGTGCGGGCGAAGGTCTCTTCCTTGGCCTTGGTGTACTGCTCCCAGCGCACGCGCGACTGCAGGTCCATGGGCGAGAGCTTCCACTGCTTCATCGGATCGTGGATGCGCATCAGGAAGCGCATCTGCTGCTCCTCGTCGGTGATCGAGAACCAGTATTTGACCAGCGTGATACCGGAACGCACCAGCATGCGCTCGAATTCCGGCACGTCGTGAAAGAACTCCTCCACCTGATCCTGGCCGGCAAAGCCCATCACCCGCTCGACGCCGGAGCGGTTGTACCAGGAGCGATCGAACAGCACGATCTCGCCGCCGGCCGGCAGATGCGGCACATAGCGCTGGAAATACCACTGCGACTTTTCGCGCTCGGTCGGCGCCGGCAATGCCACGACACGGGCGATACGCGGGTTGAGCCGCTGGGTGATGCGCTTGATGACGCCGCCCTTGCCGGCGGAATCGCGGCCTTCGAAGACCACCACCAGCTTCTTCTTGTGATAGGCGACCCATGATTGCAGCTTGATCAGTTCCGATTGCAGCCTCAGCAATTCACGGAAATAGGTCATCCGCTCCATGGAAGGCGGATGCGACTTCTTGTAGATCTTGGCGATCTCCAGCGAGAGCGCCGGTTCGGAAATCTCCAGCTCATAGTCCTCGTCGAGCGTGTCCTCGAGTTCGGCTTCGAGCCAGTCCTTCGCCCCGGAATTCGGTTTGACTTCGTTCATCGCGCTACTCCCGCCAGCTGTCAGCCATCGTTGCTGCTTCGGATGCTTTCCAGCCGGGGCTGGAAACGCAATTCCTTGAGCCGACTGAGATACAGAGCGGCAATGACGGTTTTATTGCAAGCGTTCGGCAGCAGGCATCGATGTAGCCGATATGTGATCGGCTCGTATCGATAGCGGGCGACAAACCGCCCGATTTGTCCTACAAATCCCCACGCCTTCTTCCCGGCGCCCGCCACGGCGCTTCTTCAAACAAAATTGCGAGGACCGACATGGAATACCGCACGCTGGGCCGATCCGGCTTGAAAGTCTCGACATTGACGCTTGGCACCATGACCTTCGGCGGCTCGGGCCCGTTCGCCGCCGTCGGCAACTCCGATCTGGCGGAAGCCAAGCGCATCATCGACACCTGCATCGATGCCGGCATCAACCTCATCGACACAGCCAATGTCTATTCCAACGGCCTGTCGGAAGAGATCATCGGCGAGGCGCTCGGCGGCAGGCGCAAGAACGATGTGCTGATCGCCTCGAAGGCGCGCATGCGCATCGGCAGCGGCCCCAATGACGAAGGCTTGTCGCGCCACCATCTGATCCGTGAATGCGAAAAGAGTCTGAAGCGGCTCAGGACCGACGTCATCGACATCTATTTCGTCCACCAGTGGGATGGCCTCACTCCGGTCGACGAGACGATCGCGGCGCTCGACACCTTGGTCAACCAGGGCAAGATCCGCTATATCGGCTGCTCCAACTACTCCGGCTGGCAAGTGATGAAGGCGCTGGCGGTCAGCGACAGCCGGCATCAGGCGCGTTTCGTCACCCAGCAGATCCACTACACGCTGGAAGCGCGCGAGGCCGAATACGAATTGCTGCCGATCTCGGTCGACCAGGGTCTCGGCGTGCTGGTCTGGAGCCCGCTGGCCGGCGGCCTGCTCTCCGGCAAATATCATCGCGACAGCCCGACCGCTCGCCAGCTTGGCGGCTGGAAGGAACCGCCTATCCGCGACGAGGACCGCTTGTGGCGGATCGTCGACGTGCTGGTCGACATCGGCAAGGCGCGCGGGATCTCGGGTGCGCAGGTGGCGCTTGCCTGGCTGCTCGGTCGTCCAGCCGTAAGCTCGCTGGTGATCGGCGCCCGCAACGAGGCGCAGCTCAAGGACAACCTCGCCGCGGCCAGCCTTTCGCTGACCGAAGAAGAGCGGCAGCGCCTCGATGTCGTCAGCCGGCCGCCGGTGCTTTATCCCTACTGGCACCAGCAGTTCACCGCCAGGGACCGTTTCGGGCCGGCCGATCAGGTGCTCGACCGCTCTCACGCTTAGAGCAATGCCAGGAAAAGTGCGTAGCGGTTAGGCTCGGCGCCTTCGCCGTAGCCTTCCGTCCGGAATTTGCGCAAGAGCAAAGACTTGGAGCGGCGGAACCGTTCAGCCGGCGATAAAGCGCCAGACTTCGGGATCGGGCTGAATCTGCCCGCTCAGCACGAAATATTTGTAGAGGACGAGCAGCGAGATCGCCTGCTCGTCCCGCTCATTGCCGAATCTGCGGCAATAGGCATTGGCAGCCGCGGTTATCCGTCCCGCCTCGGCGGGATGTTTGTCGTAATAAGCCACTTTCTCGACCAGATCGGAGAAATCCTGCTCCAGCGGCACGTAGTGGACATTGGGCTCGACCTGGGCTTCGGCAAACCAGGTTTCATAGGTCGGTTCCGGCATCAGGCAGAGCGAATTGGAGCTCATGATCCATTTCAGGTTTGTCGCGACATCATTGCCTTCGAGCGAGACGATGTAGCGATAACGGCGCTGCTGCTCGATGTTCAGGAAGGGCTTGCGGAATCCGTCCGGCGCATCGGCCCTGTGGGAACCGGCGTCGCAAATCGGCAGGTTGGCGGCCTTTTCCATGAAGCGGGTGCGTATCGGATTGTTGAAATGACCGCGCCAGACCACCATCGGGCGCTTGGAAGCGAAAGGCAGGCTGTCGGGCGGCATGTAGAAGTGACGAAACTTGTTCAGCTTCATCAACACGCCATTCGCATTGTCGTCGCCGATGGGCCGGTCCTTGACGATCCTCGGGACCTCGGGAACGCCGACGACGTCGCCGTATTCGAAATCGATCAGCAGACCGGGATCGAAATAGCGGGCGAATTCCTTGAGGTCGTAATAATACATGCTGGACGAGGTCGGCAGCTTGCCGACGGCCATGGCGTTCGGACCGGGCACGAACGGGTGTTCCAGCTTGTTGTAGTAGTTCAGCCGCTCGCGAACCGTCTTGCCCGACAGCCTGGCCTGCTCGAGCCGGTTGGCCAAGCGGTCGCGGAACAGGGACTGCGGTGCGCGGTCACGCGCGAAATTGCGTGCGTAGTAGAACAGCTTTGCGGCGGTTCGTGAAATTGTGGCCATGCGTCCGCGAGTTCAGCAAGATGGTCAATGATAGTCAGCCTTCATCCCCTCGTCTCCTACAGCATTCTCGCGGCAATGTTGCAAGCCTGCTAATGCTGCCGGCCTTGCCGCGACGTGTTCCGCCTCAGGCCGCGACCACGGCAAATCCGCGTGCGCGCAAACCCCGGCGGTCGTCATGCAGCGAGGTGACCAGCCGCTCGCGGCTGCCGGCGATGTGACCGGAAAGCAGCCGCGCCGCCTCGTCCGCATGGCCGGCCCTGACGGCGGCGAGGATGGCATGATGTTCGGCCCAGGCGCGGCCAAGCGCCTTTTCATCCCGCACTTCCAGCCAGCGCGCCCGCGACAGCCTGGTCATCGCGTCGCGAACGGCCCTCAGCAGAAACTCGTTGCCGGCAAGCCTTGCCAGTTCGATGTGGAAATCCATTCCGACACGGTGCCATTCCTCGCGCGGTGTCTCGGCATCGCAGGAATCAAGCATCGCCGCGATCACGTCGATCCCGCTGCGGTCTTCGAGCGCCGCCGTCAGGCGGACAGCCGCGACCTCGACCGCCTCGCGGTAGACGGCGATCTGCCCGAGTTCCGCGAGGTTGATCGGCGCCACCGTCCAGCCGCGGCCGTCGCGGCCGACCAGCCCTTCCGTCTCCAGCCGTAGCAGCGCCGCCCGCACCGGGGTGCGAGACGCGCCGAAACGGCCTTCGATCCAGCGCTCGGTCAGCCGCTCGCCCGGGCCGATCTCCAGGCCGAGGATCATCTCGCGAAGCTGCCTTTCGACATTTTGCATCTGCGACATTGTCGTCCTGCTTTCCAAAGCCGCATTGACAAGCGGCAAGTGCCAGGTCCATGAGAATACCATCTTGGTATCCCAAATTGGTATCCGCAACAATCCCAGCATTGGCACGCGTGACATGACGCCGGACGCATCCGAACAGAGCGGCTTCAACATCCATTGGCGGCGCAACCTTGCCGTCTGCTTCGCCGGCTCGTTCAGCATGCTGATCGCCATGACGCTGCTGTTGCCGTTTCTGCCGCTCTATGTCGAACAACTCGGCGCCGTTGATCACGCGGCGATCGTGCAGTGGTCGGGCATCGCCTATGGCGCGACCTTCTTCGCGGCAGCGCTGGTCGCGCCCTTGTGGGGGCGGCTGGGCGACCGCTACGGCCGCAAGCTGATGCTGGTGCGCGCTTCGTTCGGCATGGCGATCTGCATGTCGCTGACCGGCATGGTTCAGAGCGTCTGGCAATTGGTGCTGCTTCGGCTGCTGATCGGCTTTGCCGGCGGTTATTCGTCGGGTTCCACGATCCTGGTGGTGATGCAGACGCCGAAGGAGCGTTCGGGCTGGGCGCTGGGCGTGCTGGCAGCGGGCATCACCGCGGGCTCGCTGGTCGGACCGCTGCTCGGCGGCCTGCTGCCGCCGCTGATCGGCATCCGCGCGACCTTCCTGCTTTCGGGCGCCGTCATCTTCCTGGCGTTCCTGGCCACGACTTTCCTGATCAAGGAAACCCCGCCGCCGCCCAAGCCTGGCTCGAAGCCGAAAAGCGGCTGGTCGCAGATACCCGACAAGCGGCCGATCGTCGCCATGCTGACCACCGGCATGCTGCTCGCCTTCGCCACCATGTCGATCGAGCCGATCATCACCGTCTATGTGCAGCAGCTCATCGAAGACCAGAGCAAGGTCACGATCGTCGCCGGCGTCGTCATGTCGGCGGCGGCGCTCGGCACCATCCTGTCGTCATCCTGGCTCGGCAAGCTCGCCGACCGCGTCGGGCACTGGAACGTCGTGGTCGGCGCGCTTGCCGTCTCGGCGCTGCTGCTTATCCCGCAGGCTTTCGTCACCAATGGCTGGCAGCTGATCGGCCTGCGCTTCCTGATGGGCCTGGCGCTGGGCGGCCTGTTGCCCTGCATCACCAGCGTCATCCGCCATAACATCCCCGATGGTATCGGCGGCAATGTGCTTGGGCTGGCGATCTCGGCGCAATATGTCGGCCAGGTCGCCGGGCCTCTGTCGGGCGGCTTCGTCGGCGGGCATTTCGGCATGCGCTCGGTATTTCTGGGCACATCGGTGCTGATGGCGATGGGCGCGGTCTACAACTGGATTGTCCAGTCGCGCCGGGCACGGCATATGCTGCTGGAAGCCGGCGAGTCCTGATCGGCCACGCCGGCCAGCCAACAGGGAGCATCCAAAATGAGCTTTGCCGCGCAACCGTCGAACGGCGGCAGCCGTATCCTGGTCCTGGTCGCCGGGCTTGTCGGTGCGGCGGGCGTGGCGCTGTCGGCGACGGCTGCGCATCGCGGCGGCGCCTTCACCGGCACCGCGGCCAACTTCCTCCTGATGCATGCGCCGGTGTTCCTTGCCATCGGTCTTGCCAGCGCCAATCGCTGCCTCCGGATCGCCAGCCTGGTCCTGCTTGTCGGCCTGCTGCTGTTTTGCGGCGATCTGCTTGCGCGCGACTTCCTAGGCTCGCGGCTGTTCCCGATGTCGGCGCCGATCGGCGGCACCCTGCTGATCGCCGGCTGGGTGGCGATCGCCGTCTCGGCGCTGTGGCGTCCTCGCCCCTAGACTTTTTTGGCGACTATTTTCGGCCAGCCTGCCGCCTGCGCCTACGAGCGGGCAGCTCGCCAGCGCGGCGCCGTTCAGGCTGTTCGGTACCGGGCGTGATGCCCCAATAGTTGCGATAGATGTCCTGAAACAGATGACCAATCGGATGCATGACTGCTTCTCCTTGAATTGAATCGATCCAATACGCCGACGCGAAAAATGGCTGTGGCTCAGCCGCGCTTGCGCTCCACAAGCAAACGCGGCGCACGCTTCCATGGACTCAATGTCCCGCGGCGCTTCTCGCTGACGGTGACCGAGGCAATGCCCCAGTCGTTGCGATAGATGTCCTCGAACAAATAACTCACCGGATGCATGGCACCCTCCTACTGAAACCCGCTCCACCTTGAGCGCTTGGATCGATTCAAATCATAGACATCGCGCGCCTCAAGTCAAGCGAATATTTGAATCGATCCAACAAAAATGTTAGATGACCGGCAGCAAATCAGAGGTCATGTTCGTCCCGTGACCGGATTCGGAGGAACGAGATGGCATCACTCCTCGAAGGCCAGGCAAGACCCATCCGGCTGGCCGACATCGCCAAGGCCGCAGGCGTCTCGCATGGCACGGCCTCGAATGTTTTCAGCCGCCCCGAGATCGTGCGCGCCGAGGTGCGCGAGCGGGTCAAGGCGGTTGCGGAGCAGATGGGCTATGCCGGCCCGGACCCGAAAGGCCGGCTGCTGCGCGCCGGCAAGGTCAACGCTATCGGCGTTGCCACCACCGAACCCCTCTCCTACTTCTTCGACGACCCGTTTGCCCGCGTGATGATGGCCGGCATTTCCGAAGCCTGCGACGCCGTCGGCGCGGGCATCGCGCTGGTCTCGGCCGCCAATCAGGAAAAGCTTGCCTGGAACATCCAGAGCGCGCTTGTCGACGGTTTCATCCTGTTTTGCATCGAAGGCGGTTCGCGCCTCGTCGACCTGACGCGCGAGCGCAGGCTGCCCTTCGTGGCGCTGGAACTCGGTTTCCAGGATGAGACCGTATCGGCGATCGGCATCGACAACGTGGCAGGCGCGCGGCTTGCCGCCCGCCATCTCGCCGAACTCGGCCATCGCCGCTTTGCCGTGCTCTCGCTGGGCTTTGCCGACGACCGCACTGGCTTTGCTACGCCCGAAGTGGTGCGCAGCGCGGTCTACACGGGAACGCGCGACCGCCTTGCCGGCTATTTCGAAGAGCTTTCCCGGTTCGGCGTCGATACGGCGAACATCCCGGTCTATGAGACCGAGAACGAGGAAAAAAGCACCAAGGCCGGCCTCGAGGCTATTTTCGCCAAGGGCGAACCGCCGACCGCCATCCTGGCAATGTCGGACCGCATGGCACTCGTCGCCATCGATTGGCTGAAAGAGCGGGGGCTCGACGTTCCCGGCGATGTCTCGATCGTCGGCTTCGACGGCGTGGCGGACGGCGCGCTGTGCACGCCGCCGCTTACCACCATCGCCCAGCCGATCACCGAGATCGGCCGCCGCGCCGCGCGCATGATCCTCGACCATGACGGCGCGGTGCGGCGCGAGACGATGGGCGTCGAGCTCATCGTCAGAGCGTCGACCGGTCCGGCCTGCAAAGGCTGAGCGAAACTCAGTAGCCGCCCACCCTCGCCGGCACCGGTTGCGCTCCGAACGGCGCACGCGCAGGCTCCTCGCGCACCGGCTTGGCACGCGACGGGCCGAGGCCCGCGAGCCATTCGAGATAGAGCGCTAGCGCGAACTGCATGGCGATACCGGCCGAGATCAGCAGGGTATCGTAGGCCGCGCCGCCCGGGTTGATCAGCTTGAGCACCTGCGCCGCCATGGCAAGCAGCGTGCCGGCGATGAACACCGGCAGCGAGCGCTTGCCCAGGATCGCCAGCGGATTGTCGGGCCGGACGCGGAAGAGGTTCGAAACCGCCGGCAGTGCGACGATCAGGTAGCTGATGGCGAGAATGTGCAGCAGCCGCGGCAGCGACAGGAAGGTCTTGTCGAAGCCGCCGATCACCACCGGCAGGTTGAACCAGGTGATCTGGCCCCAGAGCGGGCTGTGCACCCAGATCGCCGCGCCGGCCACATAGACGCCGGCGGCGCCAAGCAGCCCCGGATTGCGCGGGATCCGCCCGCCCCGCCTGACATGCAGCATGGCGGCAAGGCCGATGTTGAACAGGAACTGCCAGGACAGCGGATTGAGGAACCAGAGGCCAGGCTCAGGATAGTTCGGCGGCGCGATCTGCCAGATGCCGGCAACGAGCCAGAGCAGACCGGACACGATCAGCGCCGGCACCGGCCGATAGCTGACGAACAGCACAAAAGCTGGTGCCGCCAGAAGCAGCGCCGCATAGACCGGCAGGATGTTGTTGTAGCCGAGCTGGTGGCCGAGCGCGACGATGCCAAGCAGCACTTGCGGCGTGTTGCGCATCAAGGGTTCGATGTTGATCATCGTCAACATCTCCGGCCGATGCGCGAACACCGCAGCGGCGCAAAACAGCGCGATCACCACCATCGTGATGACGAGATGGGAAATGTAGAGCACGCCGGCGCGCCGCCACATCTTCAAGGTCGCCAGCAACCGGCCGCCCGGCTTGAATTTCGTGCCGTAGGCCAGCGCCACCGAGATGCCGGAAATCAGCACAAAGGCTTCGGCCGCGTCGGAAAAGCCAAAGTTCTTGTAGGTCCAGTTCTCGAAGACCGTGCCCGGCACATGGTCGACGAAAATGGTGAGCAGCGCGAGCGCGCGCAGCACATCGATACGCGTATCGCGATCTTTGATACGCGTGTCGCGATCGGAGACGCGCGTATCGCGCTCACCGATACGCTTATCGCGATCGTTGGAAACAGGGGTGGTCATCGACAAAAGGCCTTAAAGCTGGTTGTTCATACCCAGCAATGCGACCCCCGGGGCGCACCGCTTCGATTCCTCCCACGGGGAGTGTATCGGCGCAGAAACGGACTGAAATGCGCCTGGTTCAATCAACTTTCGCGGAGCAGAAAAATATTGCGTTTTGAAGCCGGCAAACCAATGAATCTTTCATGGAATCAAATGGATATGAGCATGTCCGAATATGACGGCGAAAACAACATTCTTCGCCGCGATCTCGACTTTGCCTACCGCCTGCTGAAGCCGGCAGATGCAAGCGGCGAGTGCCTGTTCGTGCTGCACGGCTCGGGTGTCGACGAGACGACAATGCTGCCGCTGGCAATGCGGATCGCACCGCGCGCGGTGATCGTCGCGGCACGCGGCCGCATCCCGCAGGAGGACGGATTTCGCTGGTTCGAGCGAATCACGCCGACCCGTTTCGAACAGGCCAGCATCCATGCCGAGACGGCCGCCTACGCCCAATTCGCGACGGAAGCCGCACGGCAACATGGGCTCGACCTTAAGCGTGCGACCTTCCTCGGCTATTCGAACGGCGCCAATGTCGTGTCCAGCCTGATGCTGCTCCATCCCGGCACGGTCAGGCAGGCGGCGCTTTTGCGGGCGATGCCGGTGCTCGACACCTCGCCGAGGGCCGATCTCGGCGGCAGCCGAGTGCTGATCGTCGCCGGCGCCGCCGACCAGACCTACGGCCCGTTCGCGCCGGCTCTGGTGACGCTGTTCAGCCAGCATGGCGCCGAGATCGACGCGCGCATCGTTGCCGCGGGCCATGAAGTCGGCGATGCGGACGCCGCGATCGTGCGGCAATGGCTGGCAGCGCATATTGCGGTCGCCTGACCAGGCCCGCCAAACGGGCCTCGGTGCCGGTAATCAACGGGTCGAGACGTTCTCGAAAAGCGCCTCGTAACCACCAGCCCGGGAACGGGCAGGCGCTTGCTCCTCGAGGAGACAGCCTACCGTATAGCGCCCGATTAAGACCAAGGCCGACCGCAAGGCGTCCTCACCGGACGGGAGCTCGTCCAGGCACGGGTTGAAAGAGTAACGCACTTCACAGTCCAAAGCGGCATGCCGCTCCATTGTCATATGTCTGTCACACACTGTCTATCGAGATACTGTTCACTGAGGGGAGGTCTCAATGGCCGGTGAAAACAGCATCACTCTGCTCGACGACACTTCGAAATTGCCTGTCATTGCCGCCAGTCCGGGTGACGTCGCCAGGATTGAAGGCGGCATCGATATTGGCGACCGCGCGGCGATTTCGGTCTTCGGCGACCGCGCCCAGCAATCGGTCAGCGACTATGCCGACAAGATCCTGTCGCAGATCCGCAACCGCGATCTCGGCGATACCGGCACGTTGCTCACCGACATCATCATGAAGGCCAAGAACCTCGATCCCGCCTCGCTGAAGGACGAAGGATTTTTGAGCAACCTGTTCTCCTCGTTCAAGGCCAGGCTCGAACGCTTCAAGGAAAAATACGAGGATGTCGCCGGGCAGATCGACCGCATCGGCCTCGAGCTCGACCGCCACAAGGATACTCTGCGCCGCGACATCGCCGTGCTCGACGATCTGCACGAGCAGACGAAGGACTCCATCCTTAACCTCGACGCCTATGTGCAGGCCGGCAAGAAATTTGTCGACGACTACCGCGCCAAAGAACTGCCGAAGCTGAAGGCGGCGGCCGACGCCAAGGCGAGCGATTCTGCCGGTACATTGGAGGCGCAGACCTATCAGGACGCGGTGCAGGCGCTCGACCGGCTGGAGAAGCGCATCTTCTATCTGGTGCAGGCGCGCCAGCTCGGCATCCAGCAATTGCCGCAGATCCGCATCGTGCAGGGCGGCGACGAAACGCTGATCGAGAACCTGCAGGCGACTTCGGCGCTGACCGTGCCGGCCTGGAAGCAGAAGATGGTCATCCTGCTTGGCCTGACCAACCAGAAATCGGCGCTGGAGCTGCAAAAGACGGTGACCGACGCCACCAACGAGATGATCCGCCAGACATCGAAGATGATGAAGGACCAGGCCATCTCGATCGAGGAGCAGGCGCAGCGCGGCATCGTCGATGTCGAGACACTGGCACAGGCCAACCGTGACCTGATCGACACCGTGCAGGGCGTGCTCAAGGTCCAGGAGCAAGGCCGGCAGAAGCGGGCCGACGCGGAGAAGCAGATGGACCAGATGACCGCCGACCTCAAGAAAGCGCTCACCCAGGGCTGACGGGGCCTCGATGCGAATGAAGCTTTCGTCCGTTTTCGCGCTGGCGGCTGCGTTGCTGCTGGCGGCCTGCAATTCGAGCAATGTCAAATTCTCGATCGTTTCCGGTTCCGAGAACACGGTGCTGGAGCCGATCGTACAGGAATTCTGCGCCAAGCAGGGCGCGACCTGCACCATCTCCTACCAGGGCTCGCTCGACATCGGCCTCGGTCTCCAGAAGGCCGGCGGGCTCGATCAGGACGCGGTGTGGCCGGCGTCGAGCGTCTGGGTCGACCTGTTCGATTCCGGCCGCAAGGTGCGCAACCTCACCTCGATCGCGCAGATGCCGGTCATCCTCGGCGTGCGCAAATCCAAGGCCGCCGAACTCGGCTGGATCGGCAAGGACGTTTACATGAAGGACATCCTTGCCGCGGTGAAGGACGGCAAGCTCAAATTCCTGATGACGTCCGCCACACAGTCCAATTCCGGCGCCAGCGCCTATCTGGCGATGCTCTCCAGCGCGCTCGGCGGCAAGGAAGTGATCCAGCCCGGCGACCTCGACAATCCAACTGTCCACGACGCGGTCGGCGCGCTGCTGCAGGGCGTCGAGCGCTCTTCCGGCTCTTCCGGGTGGCTCGCCGATCTCTATGTCGATTCGGCGCGCAAGGGCACGCTCTATGACGCGATGTGGAATTACGAGGCGACGCTGAAGGAGACCAACGACAAGCTGAAGCAGATGGGCGACGAGCCGCTCTTTGCGGTCTATCCGGCCGATGGCGTGGCGGTCGGCGATTCCCCGCTCGGCTTCATCGATCACGGGCGCGGCGCCGATGTCGAAAAATTCTTCACCGACCTCCTCGCCTATCTGCAATCGGATGCGGTGCGCAAGCGCATCGCCAACACCGGCCGGCGGTTGCCGCTCGGCGGCGCAGCGATCCAGGCGACGGCCGAACCCGACTGGAATTTCGATCCCGGCAAGCTGGTGACGTCGATCCGCATGCCGGAGCCCGCGGTGATCCGCACCGCGCTCAACCTCTATCAGGAGGCGCTGCGCAAACCGTCGCTGACGGCGCTCTGCTTCGACTTCTCCGGTTCGATGGAGAACGAGGGCGAGACGCAGTTGCAGCAGGCCGCGCAGTTCCTGTTCACGCCGGAAAAAGCGAGCGAGGTGCTGGTGCAGTGGACGCCGTCCGACCACATCTTCGTGCTACCTTTCGACAGCACGGTGCGCGACATTTTCGACGCGACGGGCGATCCGGCGGGCCAGAACCGGCTGCTCGGCGACGTCGCCCAGCAACGCGCCGGCGGCGGCACGGACATGTATGCCTGCGCGTCGCAGGCGCTGCAGAAGATACTGGCCACGCCCGACCTTTCGAAATACCTGCCGGCCATCGTCATCATGACGGACGGCCGTACCGACGGCAGCGCCGAGCCGTTCCTGGCGCAATGGCGCCAGGCGCCGATGCGGGTGCCGGTCTTCGGCATCACCTTCGGCGATGCCGACAAGAGCCAGCTCGACAGCCTGGCCAAAGCGACCTCGGCGCGCGTCTTCGATGGCGGTGGCGACCTTGCCGGTGCCTTCCGCGCCGCGCGCGGCTATAACTAAGGCCAAAGATGCGCGGCTTGTTCGGCAATGACTGGAACTGGATCGTGGCGGGGCTGGTATCGGCCGCGCTGCTGATTGGTCTCGGCACGCTGACCCACTTCCCCTTCCTGGTCTCGGCGGCGATCTCGGTGCTGGTGTTCGCCGGGCTGATCTTCGTGCTGGCGCCACGCCAGCTTTTCGAAGGGCTCGACCTGCGCTCCATCGGCGGCGGCCAGGTGGCGTTCGCACGCGAATTGCTGGCGCAGGCGCAGCCGGCGGCCGACCGGCTGGCGGCCGCGTCCGGCTCGATCGCCGACAAGGATATGAAGGCCAAGGTGAAGAACCTGTCCGACATCGCCACCGACGTGATCTCCAAGGTCGAGGCGAAGCCGGCAAGTGCGGCTTCCGTCCGGCGCTTCCTGACCTATTACGTGCCGCAGGCGGCGGAAGTCGCGGAAGGCTATGCGATGCTGGCCGACCGCCGCGCGCCAAGCCAAGAGCGGCTTGCCAATGTCGGCGCGGTGATCACCAAGCTGCAGGACGCCTTCGTCCACTATGCCGACAGCCAGGCGGACTCCGAGCTTGGCACGCTCGACGTTGACCTTCGACTCATTCAGGAGTCGCTGAAAGAGGATATCGGTCGCTGATGGCTCTTTCTCGCCGCGCTTTCGGACTGGGACTGCTTGCCGCCGCCGCGGCCGGAACGGGCGGCTATCTGACGCTCAAGGACCGGCCGGAGTTTCGCGGCTATCTCGGCAACCGGGCGCATCTGTTCGGCTTCATCGGCGGCGAGAAACAGGCCTTCCTGGCCGACCCCGATGTCGTCGGCGCGCTCGGCGGCTACGGGCTCGAGCTCGATGCGCGCGTCGCCGGCTCGGTCGAGATGGTGCGCGAGCCGGCGCTCCTGACGCAAAAGCCGCAGTTCCTGTGGCCGTCCTCGTCGATCATGGTCGACCTGGCGCGCAAAAGCGGCGTTTCCATCCGCAATGACCAGGTGGTGCTCAATTCGCCGATCGTGGTCTACACCTGGGGGCCGGTGGTCGAAGGGCTGAAGAAGAGCGGGCTGGTCACCGTCGCCGCCAAGGGCGGCTACAACCAGCTCGACCTCAAGGCGCTGCTCGACGCCATACTGGCGGGGAAGACCTGGTCGGATCTCGGCATTGACGAGCTCTACGGCCGCGCCCGCATCGTCTCCACCGACCCCAACCGCTCCAACTCCGGCTTCATGTTCGCCGGCCTTGTGCTCAGCCTGATGAGCGGTGATGTGGCGACGCAGGAACTGCTGGCCCAACACGGTGAGCAGGCCAAGGCGATCTTTCGTGGCATGGGGCTGAAATCGTCCTCGTCGGGCAAACTGTTCGACCAGTATATTGCCGGCGGGCTCGGCGCCGAGCCGATGGCGGTCGGCTACGAAAACCAGCTGGTGGAATGGGCGCTGGCCGATCCGGCGCGCTGGCAAAGGGTGCAGGCCGGAACCGGCGCCAAGCCGGAAATCCTCTATCCGCGCCCGACCGTCTATTCGGCGCATCCGCTGATCGTCATCGATCCGGCGGTCGACCAGTTGCTCGAAGCGCTAACCAGCCCCAAGCTGCAGGAGCTTGCCTGGTCGAAGCATGGTTTTCGCGGCCCGCTCGGCACCGTGGCAGGCGACGCCGACGCTATCGCCGGCGTGCGGCCGGCGGAAATCGAGGCCGTGCTGCCGATGCCGTCGGCCGACGTGATGCTTTCGCTGCTTTCGCAGTTGGAGGTGTAGAACAACGCAGCGGCTTTCAGCCCTGCCCCATCCGGTTCCAGGCATCGAGCCCCGCAATCTTGTAGGCCTCGGCCAGCGTCGGATAGTTGAAGGTGTTGTTGACGAAAAAATCGACGGTGCCGCCGAGATTGATCACCGCCTGGCCGATATGGATGAGCTCGGTGGCGCCCTCGCCGACGATATGGGCGCCGAGCAGGCGGCGCGTCTCGACCGAGAACAATAGCTTCAGGAAGCCGCTGCTGACGCCCATGATGTGGCCGCGCGAGGTCTCGCGGAAACGCGCCAGGCCGACCTCATAGGGAGCGCCGCTCTCGCGCACCTGTTCCTCCGACTGCCCCACCGTCGAAATCTCCGGCACGGCGTAGATGCCGTACGGAAAGCTCTCCGGCGGCGGCGGCAGGTTGACGCCGAAGGCGTGGCATGCCGCCACGCGGCCCTGCTCCATCGAGGTCGAGGCAAGGCTCGGAAAGCCGATGACGTCGCCGGAGGCGTAGATGTTCGGCACGCTGGTCTGGAAGGTCTGCGGATCGACCTTGATGCGGCCCCTGGGATCCGCCTCGATGCCGACCAGGCCGAGGCCGAGGCTGGCGACATTGCCGGTGCGGCCAGCGGCGTAGAGCACCATCTCCGAGCGGATGGTGCGGCCATCCGCCAGCGTCACCTCGGCATGGTCCGGCTTCGAGGCGATCTCCTTTACGGTGCTGCCGAGCCGGATGGTCATGCCGCGGTCGCGCATCTGGTGGATGAAGTCGTCGACGATCTCGCGGTCGATGAAGTCGAGGATGGTGTTGCGCGGCTCGACCAATGTCACCGGCACATCCAGCGCCGAAAAGATGGTGGCGTATTCGACGCCGATGACGCCGGCGCCGATCACCGTCAGCGTGCGCGGCAGATGGTGGAGTTCCAGCATCTCGTCGCTGTCGAAGACGCGCTTCTTGTCGAAGGGCACGTCGGCCGGCCGGTGCGGTCGGGTGCCGACGGCGATCAGCGCGTTGGCGAACCCGATCTCGCTGTAATCGCCATTGTCGGCGGTCAGGCTGACCTTGTTCGGCGTGAGGAATTTTACCGCGGCGCGGGCGCTCCTCACCGTGTTACGCATGAACTGGTGCTGCAGCACCTCGACCTCATGGTCGAGCGTCTTGTGCAGCCGGTCGACCAGATCGCTGATCGAAATGTCCTGCTTGACCCGGTAACCGCGCCCGTAGAAGCCGCGTTCGCGCCAGCCCGAGAGGTTGAGCACCGTCTCGCGCAGCGTCTTCGACGGGATGGTGCCGGTATGCACCGAGACGCCGCCGAGGCGCCGGCCCCTGTCGACCACCAGCACCGATTTGCCGAGCTTGGCCGACTGTACCGCGGCGCGGCGCCCCGAAGGCCCGCTGCCGATGACCAGCATATCGTAGTCCATGTCCCCGCCCCCTTTGTGCGCCGCAGCAAGCTAGACCGGGAAGAATGTCATGTTCAACTGCCAACACACCATTCCTGCGCAACGTGAATCCGCCAGATACAACCAAAAGCACCCCAAACCTTAACCGGACGGCAAGGCTCGCGTGCAATGGTCCCGATTGAGGGGACCAGCGGGGTAGCAGAATTGGCCATTTCCAAAGGTGATGCGCTGACTGGCGCGGAAACGGGTTTTTGGTCCGGACTGCGAAGCAGCGAGACCGTCACCGATCTTCGCGAGGGCCTGTTCCGTTTCATAGCGCTGGCCGTTGCCGCGGTCTTCGTCTATCGCGGCGCGCGCCATCTGGTCATCGACCCAGGCCGGCTGAACATCCTGTTGCTGATGATATCCGACGTGCTGACTTTTACCTGGCTGCTGCTGGCACGCCGGCCAATCGTCCGCGACTGGCGCCCTTTCACCGTATTCATCTCACTGACGGCCGGCTTCGGCTCGGGCTTTGTCTCGCTGCAGGACGGCATCGCGATCATCCCGCTCTATATCGCGGCGCCGCTGCAGTTCCTGGCGCTGTGGCTGGTGATCTGGGGCAAGATGTCCCTCGGGCGCTCTTTCGCCATCCTGCCCGCCAATCGCGGTGTCGTCACCGGCGGGGCCTACCGGTTCGTGCGGCACCCGATCTATGCCGGCTATCTGGCGGGGCACATCATGTTCCTGCTGTCGAGCTTCTCGATCTACAATTTCACCGTCTACGCGATCATCACCCTGTTCCAGGTCCACCGCATCCTGCGCGAGGAACGCATCCTGGCGCTGACAGGGGAATATCGCGACTATCTCGGGCGGGTTCGCTACAGGCTCTGCCCGGGCATCTTCTGATATCGCGCGCCGGTCCGCCGGCGGGCACGTTCCTTGATTTCCAGGCCGCCCTCACCATCTGACAGAGAGGCGGCAGGCATTCTCACACGGATGCCGCGATCGAGGAACGGACATGAACGCACGCGTATTGGATGGCGAGATCATCACGACCCGGTTCGAGGACACCCGCGCTTATCGCGGGGTGCGGACAAGGCGCATCTTTGCCTTCCTCCTCGACTATTTCTTCGTCGCGCTGCTGACCATTCCTTTCGCCATCCTGGTCGCCATCCTCGGTCTTTTGACCTTCGGCCTTGGCTGGGTGCTGTTTTCCGTGCTCGTGCCGATGGTTGCCATCCTCTACATCTGGAACACGCTGGGCAGCCGCGACCAGGCGACGACCGGCATGAAGATCATGGGCATCCGCCTGGAGAAGCTCGACGGCAGCCGCATCGACGGCATGACGGCGGTGGTGCACTCGGTGCTGTTCTGGGCCGGCAATGTCATCCTGACGCCGCTGGTGCTGCTGGTCACGCTGTTCTCCGACCGAAAGCGCACGCTGCACGACCTGCTGCTCGGCACCGTGGTCACCCGCACCGACATCTGACGATGTCCACGGCCGCGTTCATCGAACCGCTGCGCCGCCTGTGCTTAAATATGAACAGGCCGGGGCCGTCGCGGCAGCATAATCCTGTTGAATTTTTCGCCGACCGGGCCAAAGGTAGGGTGATTCACAGGAGCGTTTCCAAGATTAGATGACGCAGCATCCGACCCAGTCGCCGCAGTTCTTCCTGACCGCGCCGTCACCGTGCCCCTATCTGGAGGGGCAGTTCGAGCGCAAGGTGTTCACGCACCTTGTCGGCGACAAGGCGCCGGAGATGAACGACCTTTTGACGCAAGGCGGCTTCCGGCGCTCGCAAAACATCGCTTACCGCCCGGCCTGCGAGTCTTGCCGCGCCTGCGTGTCGGTCCGCATCCTGGCGCAGGAATTCGAGCCCAGCCGCAACATGCGCCGCGTCATCCAGCACAACGCCGATCTCGTCGGCGCCATGCATGACGCGCAGCCCTCGACCGAGCAATACTCGCTGTTCCGCGGCTATCTCGATGCCCGCCATCGCCGTGGCGGCATGTCCGACATGACCGTGCTCGACTATGCGATGATGGTGGAAGACACGCATGTCGACACCAAGATCATCGAATACCGGCGTCGCGGCCCGGACACTTTCATCACCGGCAGAGGCCAGGGCGAGCTGATCGCGGTGGCGCTGACCGACAAGATGGCCGACGGCCTGTCGATGGTCTATTCCTACTTCAATCCCGACTTCGAGGACCGTTCGCTCGGCACTTTCATGATCCTCGACCACATCGCCCGCGCCAAGGCGATGGGCCTGCCCCACGTCTATCTCGGCTACTGGGTCAACGGCTCGCGCAAGATGAGCTATAAGATGCGCTTCATGCCGCAGGAGCATCTCGGCCCGAAAGGCTGGGAACGCTACGACCACGAAGCGGTCAGTCGCTGAACCGCCTCGAGTTTCACCCTTAAACTGTTTCAAGAAGGAGGACGCTGGTCTTTCGGCCCCAAGGCTGGAAGGACCGCGGCATGGCCGCTGTGCGCCTTCTCAAGATTGCTTTGCGAGACTGCCAGGTGTCCACCCATACCGATCACCAAAAAGGTCTTCTGATCACCGCCATTGGCGGCTTGACACTGACTGTCGATATACCGCTGATCCGGCTCGCCGACGGCACACCCTGGACAATCATGATGTTGCGCACCGGCACCACCTTGCTGGCGGGGTTGGTGATGTGGGCCATCTGGCGGTCGTTGGACAGGAACGCACCCCAGCTCATCCCGGGCTGGTCAGGACTTGCCGTGGCATTTTGCTACGGCATGACCGGGATAACCTTCGTCACGGCGGTCTATCACACCTCGACAGCCGACCTTGTCTTCATCCTGGCTTTCAACACCGTATTCGCGGCGCTGCTGTCGTGGCTCTTCCTCAAGGAAAGACCCCGGCCTGCAACCGTGATCGCCATGCTGGTTATGATCGTCGGCGTTCTGATCATCGTTGGAGGGTCGGTCGGCACCGGGCATCTGTTCGGAGATTTCATGGCGCTGTGCTCGGCCCTGTTCGTGGCTTTGGCCATCACCATTTCCCGTGCCAGCGGCAAGGACATGGGCTTTACCGCGCTGGTCGGCGTCATCCTGCCGTTGGCGCTCGCGGCCTTCATGGTCACCGGCGAAGGGCTGCACGTTACCGCGCCTTGGTGGATCATCTTCAACGGCGCCGTCATCATGCCGATTTCGTTCTTCTGCCTCGCCAACGGGCCGAAATACATCTCCGGGCCGGAGGTGGCGATGTTCTACCTGCTGGAGACGGTGCTGGCGCCGGCCTGGGTGTGGCTGATCTTTGCCGAGACGCCGACGCGCAACAGCCTCATCGGCGGCACGATCCTGATCGTGACGCTGATTGCGCATTCGCTGTGGCAGTTGCATGAAGGCCGCAAGCGCCGCACCGATCTCGCGGTGCACCACCCCGTATAAGGCAGCACGCAGAAAAACGATCGAGACGCCTGATGCTTTTCAGGCGCTGGCCTTCTTCGCTGCGCCTGGTTTCGGGAGAACCTCAACCTGAGGGCCGACTTCGAGTTCTGCTGCAGAGCCGGCGGCCATGTCGTCCATCAATTCCACCTCGCGCAGCCATTCGCGCCAGATGGCGACGAGCAGCGCCATCAGCACCGGGCCGATGAACAGGCCGAGGAAACCCATCGTCTTGACGCCGCCGATCAGGCCGAAAAAAGTCGGCAGGAAGGGCAGCTTGATCGGGCCGCCGACAAGCTTGGGCCGAAGCGTCTTGTCGACGATGAAGAGCTCGACCGCCCCCCAGATGAACAGCGCAACGCCGGCGAACATCTTGCCGCTGGCAGCGAGGTAGATCGACACCAGGGTGAAGGAGAGCGGCGCACCGCCGGGGATCAGCGCCATGATGCCGGTGAGCGCGCCGAGCGTCACCGGCGACGGCACGCCGGCGAGCCAATAGGCGATGCCCAACACCAGGCCCTCGCCGATGGCGATGACGGTCATGCCGGTCACGGTCGACGAGATGGTCGCCGGCACGACGCGCGAGATCCGCTCCCAGCGCGCCGGCAGGATGCGTTCGCCGAGACGATCGACCTGGGCAGCAAAAGCCTCGCCGTCGCGATAGGCGAAGAACAGCGCGATCATCATGAACAGAAGCGTCAGCAACAGGCCGAAGGCGCTGCCGCCGGCGGCCAAAGCGCCACGGTAGATGTTGCCGATGTTGGAGCCGCTGATCAGCTGGATCAATTCACCGATGCCGCCGGGATGACCGAGATAGCCGGTCCACTGCTCGTTCAGCCACTCGCCGACCACCGGCATGGTGGCGATCCAGTGCGGCGTCACCGCGCCATTCCGATTGGTCTCGATCGCCCAGGTCACCCACTCGCGCAGCTCGTTGATGGCATAGGTGCCGGCGAGCGCGATCGGCACGACCAGGAAGGTCAGGATGAAGAGGATGGCCAAGGTCGCGCCGACGGTACGGTTGCCGCCGACGGCAACGAGCAGCCTGCGGTAGAGCGGCCAGCTGGCGAAGGCGATGACGAGCGCCGCCAGAACCGGGAACAGGAAGCCGTGGAAGAAATAAACACCGGCGGCGGCGATCAGCACGAGAAGCCAGCGCGCCGCCGACAGCGGCGGGATGACGGCCGCCCTCAGCGGCATCGACAGGCCGAACAGGCGCTGCCCCGGCTTCTGGATTTCAGCCCGCTTCAACCCGGCGTTTCTCCCCTGCCCGATGGTTCAATGGATGCTTATGCACCATCATAGTGCAGCAATCGTGACGATAGTCCAAATGACTGGGGAAGGTGCCGATCTCCATACAGGAGGGAACGGTCGCGGCGGGGTGGCGGCGGCGCAGCCCCCACCCGGGCCTTCGGCCCTACCTCCCCCTGGGGGGAGGCAGAAGGCAGGCGCTTATAGCGCCGCCGTGACAATAATCTCGACCAGATATTCCGGACCGGCGAGCTTGGCTTCGCCGGTGGCGCGGGCCGGCGTATGGCCCTGCGGCACCCATTTGTCCCATTCCGAGTTCATCTCGGCGAAGGTGCCCATATCGGCCAGCCAGATGATCGTCTGCACGATCTTGGTCTTGTCGGTGCCGGCCTTGGCCAGCAATTCGTCGATGGCCTTCAGGATGTCGCGGGTCTGCGAGGCGACGTTGCCGCCGGGCTCGCCGACCTGGCCGGCCAGATAGACGGTATTGCCGTGGATGACGATCTGGCTCATGCGCGGGCCGACATCGATGCGACGAATGCTCATGGGAGGTTTCCTTCGTTTATGGGAGTCGCTGCTCTTTAGAGTTCGGGCCGGTTCCGGGCAAGGCCGGCGGACGCGAAACCAATTGAGCCAATTGTCTGGTCTCCACCAGCGCGCCTACACAGCGAGTTGACCGGTCGTGACACAATTCCGCCGGGTCGCCGTGTTGACTAATGTAATAACATCACATATCGACGACACACCCGATTTCGCGGACCGCCGTCTGATGACCAATGCCTGCCTGACCTTTCGCGACCTGACGCTGGGCTACAACAGCCACCCGGCCATCCATCATCTCAACGGCATCGTCCGCAAAGGCTCGCTGACCGCCGTGGTCGGCGCCAATGGCTCGGGCAAGTCGACGCTGATGAAGGGCATTGTCGGGGTGCTGAAGCCTATGGAAGGCGCGGTGGTCCGCATGCCCGGCGCGCACACCGCCTATCTGCCGCAGCAGTCGGAGCTCGACCGCAGCTTTCCCGCGCGCGTCGTCGACCTGGTCTCGCTCGGTCTGTGGCCGAAGCGCGGCATGCTTGGACGCTACACCAAGGAAGACCGCGAGTCCGTCGGCAAGGCGCTGATGGCGGTCGGGCTCGGCGGCTTCGAGAAGCGGCCGATCGACACGCTCTCCGGTGGGCAGCTGCAGCGTACGCTGTTTGCCCGTGTGCTGTTGCAGGACGCCGACCTGATCCTGCTCGACGAGCCGTTCAACGCGGTCGACGCAAAAACGGTCGGCGATCTCATCCAGCTGATCAAGCGCTGGCATGGCGAGGAACGCACCATCATGGTCGTGGTGCACGACCTCGATCTGGTGCGGCAGAATTTCCCGGAGACGCTGTTGCTTGCGCGCCAGCCCGTCGCCTGGGGCGACACCAAGGAGACGCTGCGGCCGGAAAACCTGCTCAAGGCGCGGCGCTTCCACGAGGCATGGGAAGACAATGCGCCCTGGTGCGAGCCGGACGATCACGACCATAGCCATGATCACGGGCACGACCACCATGATCACGACCATCAGCACGGCTCCGGACCGAGGGCCGCGTGATGGATTTTCTCTACAGCCTGTTCATCGCGCCCTTCGCCGATTTCGCCTTCATGCAGCGGGCGCTGTTCGGCTCGCTGATGCTGTCGCTGGGCGCCTGCCCGGTCGGCGTCTTCCTGATGCTGCGGCGCATGAGCCTGTCGGGCGACGCGATGGCGCATGCCATCCTGCCGGGTGCGGCCGCCGGCTTCCTGCTCTATGGGCTGGAGATCCTGCCGATGACCATAGGCGGGCTGATCGCCGGCATCATCGTGGCGCTCGGCGCTGGCGCGGTCTCGCGCTTCACCATCCAGCGCGAGGACGCCTCGATGGCGGCTTTCTATCTGATCTCGCTTGCGGTGGGCGTACTGATGGTGTCAATCCGCGGCTCAAGCGTCGACCTGATGCATGTGCTGTTCGGCACCGTTCTGGCGCTCAACAATGAAGCGCTGATCCTGATCGGCGGCATCGTCGTGGTGACGCTCGCCTGCCTCGCCGTCTTCTGGCGCGCGCTGGTCGCCGAATGCCTCGATCCGTTGTTCCTGCGCTCGGTGAGCCGCATGGGCAGCCCGGTGCATTTCATCTTCCTCGGCCTGGTCGTGCTCAACCTTGTCGGCGGCTTCCAGGCGCTGGGCACGCTGCTCTCGGTCGGGTTGATGATGCTGCCCGCCGCTGCCGCCCGTTTCTGGACGATGCGCGTGGAACCGATGTGCGTTCTGGCGGTGCTGATCGGCTTTGCCTCCTGCATCGCCGGGCTGCTCTTGTCCTACCACGCCTCGCTGCCCTCGGGCCCGGCGATCATCCTTTCGGCCGGCGTCGTCTATTTCTGCTCGATCCTGTTCGGCACGCGCGGCGTGCTGCGCGCCCGCATCGTACACCACCGACACCGGACCGCCTGACCTCAATCCCCCCAGCAAGGAGACTTTCCCCAATGTTGAAATCCTTCCGTGCCGCCCTGGCACTGAGCGTTATAACATTAAGCGCTTTCGCAACGTCGACCGCCTTCGCGGCGCCGTTGAAAGTGGTGGCGAGCTTCACCGTCATTGCGGACTTTGCGAAAAATGTCGGCGGCGACCGGGTGAACATCACCACCATCGTCGGGCCGGACGGCGACGCGCATGTCTATGAGCCGAGCCCGGCCGACGCGGTGGCGATGGCTAAAGCCGACGTGGTGCTGGTCAACGGCCTGCATTTCGAAGGCTTCCTACAGCGCCTGGTCGACGCCAGCGCCACCAAGGCCTCGATCGTGACGCTGACCAAGGGCGTGACGCCGATCGACTTCAAGCCGGAATTCGCCGATGCCGACGCCGCCGAAGGCGCCGATACCGGTGGCGGCAAGACGGTCACCGACCCGCACGCCTTCCAGTCGATCGCCAATGCCAAGATCTATGTGAAGAACATCGCCGAGGCGTTCTGCACGGCCGACGGCGAGGGCTGCGACAGCTACAAGGCCAACGCCGCCGCCTACACCACAAAGCTCGATGCGCTGGAGACCGAAGTGAAGGCGGCTATCCAGTCGATCCCGGAGGCGAAGCGCGTCGTCATCACCTCGCATGACGCCTTCGGCTATTTCGAGCACGAATACGGGCTGACCTTCCTGGCGCCGCAGGGCATCTCGACCGACTCCGAGCCTTCGGCCGCGGACGTCGCAAAGCTGGTGAAACAGGTCAGGCAGGACAAGGCTACCGCGATCTTCATCGAGAACATCACCAATCCGCGGCTGATCGAGCAGATTTCCAGCGAATCCGGTATCAA
This sequence comes from Mesorhizobium montanum, assembly GCF_033977145.1. NCBI lineage: Bacteria > Pseudomonadati > Pseudomonadota > Alphaproteobacteria > Hyphomicrobiales > Phyllobacteriaceae > Mesorhizobium > Mesorhizobium montanum. The sequence continues at coordinate 166,458 of NZ_JAVIJF010000009.1, forward strand.
GGTCGGCGGCACGCTCTACTCGGACGCGTTGTCGAGTTCGGACGGTCCGGCCTCGACCTATATCGACATGATGCACAACAACATCACGCAGATAAAAGGCGCGATCCTGGGAAGCTGAGTTGAGCGACAGTTCAGCGAAGACTGTCGATGCTGGCGCTGCCCCTCATCCGCCCTTCGGGCACCTTCTCCCCGTGAACGGGGAGAAGGAAGAACGACGGTTGGAATTTCCCGCGCGCGATGTCTATTTGGCAGAGAATTCCTTCAATGCGGATTGCCGCCCCTCTCCCGGAGTGGCAAGACTGCCGCCAAAGAGATCGCGAGGACGACACCATGGAATACCGCCAGATCAGCGACGACTATTCGGTCTCCGGCCAGATCCAGCCGCAGGATATCGTCGCCATCAAGGATGCCGGCTTCAAGAGCGTGATTTGCAACCGGCCGGACGACGAGCAGCCGGGCCAGCCCTCGGCCGGGAGCGTTCAGGCCGCGGCGGAAGCCGCGGGACTTACCTTCCGCTACATTCCGGTCATCAGCGGCCAGATCACCATGGACAATGTCGAGGACCAGGCCGCCGCGCTTGATGAGCTTGAGGGCCCGGTGTTTGCATACTGCCGGTCCGGAGCGCGCTGCACCAATCTTTATGGGCTGATCCAGCAGCAGCGTGGCTGAAGATTTGCCGCTGCGCGGCTCAAATCGGCAGCGCGCCGGTTTCCTTGAGCGTCTCCAGCACGATCGCCGTCTTCACATGCTGCACGGATTCGTGCGGCAAGAGCACGCCGTTGACGAACTCCGACAATGATTTGAGATCGGGCGTCACCACCTTCAGGATGTAATCCATCTCGCCGGTCAGCGCGTGGGCCTCCTGCACCTCGGGCAACCGCGCCACCAGTTCGCCGAAGCGGCGGGCATTGTCGCGGTTGTGGGTGGCCAGGGTCACCGAGATGACGTTGACCAGCGAAAAGCCGAGACGATCGCGGTCGAGCACGGCGCGATAGCCCCTGATATAGCCATCTTCCTCGAGCCGCAGGCGGCGGCGCGAGCATTGCGAAGGCGAGAGGTTCACGCGCTCCGAAAGGTCGTTGTTGGTGAACCGCGCATCGTCCTGCAGAAGCGCCATTATCTTGCGGTCAAATTGATCTATGCGCGCATCATCCATGAATATTCCTCCAATTGTGCACAACTTACGCACATGATGCGCATTTCAGGCGAGCGAATGCAAGCACCGTGCGGCGCCTCCGCGCTATCATGGTGGAAGATGGCCAAGCACGGCCGGCAACAGTTTTGGAGGACTGCCATGGGTCCCTTCCCGCACGACGCCCCGCCCGCCAGGATCAACAAGCAAAACCCCGCCGGCACCGACGGTTTCGAGTTCGTCGAGTTCGCGCATTCGGAGCCTACAAAACTCGCCGAGCTTTTCACCCGCATGGGCTATGTCGGGGTGGCGAAGCACCGTACCAAGGACATCACCGTCTGGCGCCAGGGCGACATCAACTATGTGGTCAATGCCGAGCCCGGCTCGCATGCGATGAAGTTCGTCGACAAGCACGGCCCCTGCGCCGCCTCGATGGCGTGGCGCGTGGTCGATGCCAGGCACGCTTTCAACCATGCCGTATCAAAGGGCGCCACGCCCTATGAAGGCACCGACAAGGCGCTGGACGTGCCGGCCATCGTCGGCATCGGCGGCTCGCTGCTCTATTTCATCGAGGCCTATGGCGAGAAGGGCTCGGCCTATGACGCCGAGTTCGAGTGGCTGGGCGAGCGCGACCCCAAGCCGGAAGGCGTCGGCTTCTACTTCCTCGACCACCTCACCCACAATGTCTATCGCGGCAACATGGACAAGTGGTGGGATTTCTATCGCGACCTGTTCGGCTTCAAGCAGATCCATTTCTTCGACATCGACGGCAAGATCACCGGCCTTGTCAGCCGCGCCATCACCTCGCCCTGTGGCAAGATCCGCATTCCGCTGAACGAGTCCAAGGACGAGACCAGCCAGATCGCCGAGTATCTGAAGAAGTACAATGGCGAGGGCATCCAGCACATCGCGGTCGGCACCGACGCCATCTACGAGGCCACCGACAAGCTCGCCGCCAACGGGCTGAAGTTCATGCCTGGCCCGCCCGACACCTACTACGAGATGTCGCACGAGCGCGTGCACGGCCATGAGGAGCCGATCGAGCGCATGAAGAAGCACGGCATCCTGATCGATGGCGAAGGCGTCGTCGACGGCGGCACGACCAAGATCCTGCTGCAGATCTTTTCAAAAACCGTGATCGGACCGATCTTCTTCGAGTTCATCCAGAGAAAGGGCGACGAAGGCTTTGGCGAAGGCAACTTCCGCGCCCTGTTCGAATCGATCGAGCAGGATCAGATCAAGCGCGGCGTGATCAAGCTGGACGGCAGGGCGGCGTAACGCAGGGCCTGCTTGCGGCTCGACCAATTATGACCTAAATTATGGTCATAAGAGGTCTGACAATGAACGTACCGATGGCAAAGGCGAAGGCCCAGCTCTCCGAGTTGGTGAAGCGTGCCCAAGCTGGCGAAGAGATCAATCTGACCCGGCATGGGGAAATCGTGGCGACCTTGAGCGCCCCTGCCCGACCCGGTGGGAGCAAAGGCCTGTTTGGGGCACTGAAAGGCCAAATTTGGATATCGGATGATTTTGATGAACTCGGTCCCGAATGGGACGAGTACATTAAATGAGCCGCAAATATCTGGTCGATACCCATATTCTACTTTGGGTACTCAGCGCGGATTCGCGCCTTTCGAACCACCATCGCGACATCTTTCTTGCGGGCGAGGATGTGGTCGTCAGCGCCATCTCGGTGGCAGAGATCGCCATTAAGAAATCGCTCGGCAAAGTCACGCTCACAGGCAACATCGTCGAAATCTTACAGTCGAACGGCATTCCGATCCTCAGCGTGAACGAACTGCATGCAGCGAGGCTTGAGCATCTACCGCTTCATCACCGTGATCCCTTCGACCGTCTGCTCATCGCACAGGCTCAAATTGAAGGCCTGACGGTGGCTACAGCGGATCGGCAATTTTCAGCCTATGACGTTGCGCTGGTCTGACCATTCCAACCTCAGTCGCTCGACCTCGTCCTTCCTGAGCTTGATGTCGTAGTCGAGCAGGAATTCGTCCAGCTGCGGCGGCGGAACGGAAGTGCCGGAGAGCATCGCATGCACCTGACCGCGGTGATGGATGTCGTGCAGGAAGACATGGGCGAGGATGTCGCCGATCCGTTCGGGGATCAGGCCGTCCTCGCGCCGGTCGGTGATGACGCGGCGGTCGAGGTCGGCCTCCGACAAGCGGTCGCAGAAGGCGACAAGCTTGCGGTCGAAATCGGCCTGCGCTTCCGCCAGGCTTGCCGCATCGCCGAACGGCATGAAGTCGTCGTAGGCCGAGGCGCCGCGGCCGCCGCCGGTCAGGAAATCGAGATAGAGATGGTCGACCGCGAGGATGTGATTGAGCGTCTCCTTGATCGAGGGAAAGAAGCTGGTGCGCCCTGCCCCGAACTCACCGGGCCGAAGCGCCAGCACGGCGCGGTAGAGCCGGTCGTTCGACCAGAGATTATTGCGCGCCATGCGGCGCAGGTGCTCGAGCAGGGTCACCGTTCGGGCGCCTCACCCTTCGTATTTCTCGACCTTCTGCTCGATGGCGCCGAAGATCGAATGGCCGGCCCTGTCCTTCATCTCGATGCGCACCGTGTCGCCGAAACGCAGGAAGGGCGTCTTCGGCTCGCCGCTCTCGATAGTCTCGATCATGCGCAGCTCGGCGATGCAGGAATAGCCCGCGCCGCCTGCCGAGACCGGCTTGCCCGGCCCGCCATCGAGCTTGTTGGAGACGGTGCCCGAGCCGATGATGGTGCCGGCAGCAAGCGGCCGGGTTTTCGAGGCATGCATGATCAGCGCCGGGAAATCGAAGGTCATGTCGATGCCGGCATTGGCGCGGCCGAACGGCTTGCCGTTGAGGTCGGCGAGCAGCGCCAGGTTGACCTTGCCGCCGTCCCAGGCGTCGCCCAGTTCGTCCGGCGTGACCGCGACCGGCGAGAAAGCGGAAGACGGCTTCGACTGGAAGAAGCCGAAGCCTTTCGCCAGCTCCGGCCCGGTGATGGCGCGCAGCGTCACGTCGTTGACCAGCATCACCAGCCGGATCGCGGCCCTCACTTGCTCCAGCCCGGCGCCCATGGGCACGTCGTCGACGATGACGGCGACTTCCGCTTCCATGTCGATGCCGAAGGCTTCGTCGGCCATGCGGATCGGGTCACGCGGCGCAATGAAGGAATCCGAGCCGCCCTGGTAGATCAGCGGATCGATCCAGAAGCTCGCCGGGATCTCGACGCCGCGCGCTTTGCGCACCAGTTCGACATGGTTCACATAGGCCGAGCCGTCCGCCCATTGATAGGCGCGCGGCAGCGGCGAATGCGCGTCATGCTCGTGGAAGCGCGCCGAGGGCACCGCGTTGGTCTCCAGTGATTCCGCCATCGCCGCCAGATGAGGCGAAATTCGCCGCCAGTCGTCGAGCGCGGCCTGCAATGTCGGCACCAGGAAGGAGGCGTCGGTGAACCGTGTCAGATCGCGCGAGACCACGACCAGTTTTCCGTCGCGCGTCCCGTTCTTCAAAGTGGCAAGCTTCATGCGGTTTCCTCTCCCGAAGCGGCCTTGGCGCCGCCTAACCCCACAACAAGGCCATCGCGGGCGATCGTCAAGTCACCGGCCCATGTTTTCCTGACAGCTGCCGTCCAGTCGGCCTCGCCGATGGCAGGATCGTCGGCCGGAATGAGATGGTTGAGCACCAACCTCTTCACGCCAGCATCGCCGGCGATGCGGCCCGCCTCCTCGGCAAGGCTATGGCTGGCGAACAGATGCTCGCGCAGCCGCGCGCCGTTGCCGGTCCGGGCGACCAGCCTCTCGACGCCTTTCTCCAGCATGGCTTCGTGGACGAGGATGTCGGCGCCGCGCGCAAACTCGGCCAGTGGCGGAAAGAATGCCGTGTCTGCCGAGAAAACCAAGCTCCTGCCGCTATGCTCGAAGCGGAGCGCAAAACAATCGGTCACCGGCGGATGGTCGACGCGCAATGCCGTCACCTTCAGGCGGCCGTCTTCCAGCACGAGCCCTTCGTCGAACTCCTCAACCGAGACCAGTTCGCGGATATCCGGCCGACCCTCGTCGACGATGCGGATCTCGATGTCGAATTCCATCGCCTGGCAGAAATGCTGCCAGTGACGGCCGGTGCCAGGCGGCCCATAAACCGCCACCGGCGTCGCCAGCCCCGCCGTCCAGGCGGTGTGGAGCAGCGGCCCGAGTTCCAGCACGTGGTCCGAATGGAGATGCGTAATGAAGACGAGGTCGAGCGCCTTCAGGCTGACCCCCGCATCGGTGAAGGCGCGCGTGACGCCCAGGCCGCAGTCGACGACTATCACCCGCCCGCCGATCTCAAGCAGCGACGAACTCGGCCAAGGGCCGCCGGGGCGGACCGCCGGCCCACCCTTGGAGCCGAGAAGGACGAGACGCTCCGACATTTCCCCGCCACTCAAGACCAATCGCCCTCCGGCGTGCCGTTGAAACGCTTCTTCAGGTCGGCCCAGCAATCGATGTAGTTCTCCTGCAAGGTTCCGAGCTCGGCGGCGTAGCGGGTCAGCATCTGCGCGAAGCGCGTCTCGAACATGAAGGCCATGGTGTTGTCGAGCTTGACCGGTTTCAAGTCCGCGCGGGTGGCTTTCTCAAAACCTGTCGTATCCGGCCCATGCGCCAGCATCTGGTTGTGCAGGCTGATGCCGCCGGGCACGAACCCTTCCTCCTTGGCGTCGTACTGGCCGTGGATCAGGCCCATGAACTCGCTCATGATGTTACGGTGGTACCAGGGCGGCCGAAACGTGTTTTCCGCCACCAGCCAGCGCGGCGGGAAGATGACGAAGTCCACATTGGCGGTTCCCTCCTCGCCGCTCGGCGCCGTCAGCACCGTGAAGATCGACGGATCGGGGTGGTCGAACAGGATGGCGCCGACCGGCGAAAACGTTGCAAGATCATATTTATAGGGCGCGTAGTTGCCGTGCCATGCGACGACGTCGAGCGGCGAATGGCCGAGCTCGGTGACGTGGAAGGCGCCGCACCATTTGACGATCAGGCGGCAAGGCGTTTCCTTCTCCTCGAACCATGCGCAGGGCGTTTTGAAGTCGCGCGGATTGGCCAGGCAATTGGCGCCGATCGGACCGCGGTCGGGCATGGTGAATTTGGCGCCATAGTTCTCGCAGACATAGCCGCGTGCCTCCTTGTCGGCGAGCTCGACCTTGAAGACGAGGCCGCGCGGCAGCACGGCAATCTCACCGGGGCGAAGCTCGATCACGCCCATCTCGGTGATGAAGCGCAGCGCGCCGATCTGCGGCACGACCAGCAATTCGCCATCGGCGTTGAAGAAATGGTCGTCGGTCATCGAGCGGTTGGCGACATAGACATGCGCGGCCATGCCGGACTGGCCGACAGCATCGCCAGCCGTGGTGAAGCTGCGCATGCCCGAAATGAAATCCGTCGGCTCGCTCGGCATCGGCGTCGGATTCCAGCGGTACTGGCCGAGCGCCAGCTCATGGTCGCCGATGTGAGGTCCGGTCTTCCATAAGGGATAGCTCACGCCTTTGAAGCGGCCAGTGTGTTTTACGCTCGGACGGATGCGATAGAGCCAGGAGCGCTCGTTGGTACCGCGCGGCGCCGTGAAGGGCGAGCCGGAAAGCTGCTCGGCATAGAGGCCGTAAGCCGGCCGCTGCGGCGAGTTGCGGCCCTGCGGCAACGATCCGGGCAGCGTCTCGGTCTCGAAATCATTGCCGAAGCCCGGCATGTAGGAAAAGGCCATCCGATCCTCCCTGATCCCGGCTTGCAAGCTCCATGAAGCCTGGTTCGCCGGTGCTGTTGACCAAACTGGTTTCATTTGTAACCATCGAAAATGTAACTATCAACGGCTGACGCATTCGTGGTGTGCCATGGAACCGGAAATCCTCGAGTTGGAAAGCTTCCTGCCTTATCGGCTCTACCGGCTGGCCGACACCGTCAGCCGCGAATTCTCAAAAATCTACAAGGATCGCCACGGGCTGACGCGACCGGAATGGCGCACGCTGTCAGGGCTGGGAGAGCGCGGCACGATGACGGCGACCGAGCTCGGCGAGCAATCGGCCATGCACAAGACCAAGGTATCGCGCGCGGTGGCCGAGTTGGAGCGGCGGCGCTGGCTGACGCGCACGCCGGACGAGACCGACCGCCGCGTCGAGCATCTGGCGCTGACCAAAGCGGGGCTCACCGCCTATCGCGAGATGGTGCCGCTGGCGAAAGCGTTTGAGCAGGATTTGTTGGCGAGGCTCAGCGCGGAAGAGCGGACGGCGATTGCAAAAGGGGTGGCGGCGCTGGAGGCGACGTTATCTGCTTCGTAGCGAAGGAACGCCATCCTATCCTTCGTCATTCTAGGGCGGAGCAAGGAGCGAAGCGACACGCGCAGACCCTAGAATGACGAAGGATAGGGCGGCGTTCCTCGCCTCCACATGGGCCTTCGAGGGGGAGATGTCCGGCAGGACAGAGGGGGGTGCCTCGCGCTGGCGTTTCATCGGATAGCGCTTCCGCCGCCCCTCACCAATCCATCACCACCTTGCCCGAGCTGCCGCTTCGCATAGCGTCGAACCCAGCCTGGAAATCGTCGATCCCGATGCGATGCGTGATCAGCCCCGAGACGTCGAGCGGGCCTTGCACCAAAGCAATCATCTTGTACCAGGTCTCGAACATTTCGCGACCGTAGATGCCCTTCAAGTGCAGCATCTTGAAGATGACCTTGTTCCAGTCGATCTCGAAGCCGGTCGGCGCGATGCCGAGGATGGCGATCTTGCCGCCATTGTTCATGGTGTCGATCATGTCGCGGAAGGCGGGTGCCGCGCCCGACATCTCAAGCCCGACGTCAAAACCCTCGGTCATGCCGAGCGCCGGCATCACGTCGCGCAGCTTCTCCTTCGAGGCGTCGACGACATGCTGGACGCCGAGCTTCTTTGCCAGCTCCAACCTGACCGGGTTGATGTCGGTGATGACGACCTTGCGCGCCCCGACGCACTGGGCCACCAGCGCGCCCATGATGCCGATCGGCCCGGCGCCGGTGACCAGCACGTCCTCGCCGACGAGATCGAAGGACAATGCCGTGTGGACGGCATTGCCCAGAGGATCGAAGATCGCGGCGACCTCGTCGGGCACGTCGTCGGGGATCGGCACGACATTGTGCTGCGGAATTGCCAGATACTCGCCGAAGGCACCAGGACGGTTGACGCCGACGCCGAGCGTGTTGCGGCAAAGATGTCCCCTCCCCGCGCGGCAGTTGCGGCAATGGCCGCAGACGATGTGGCCCTCGCCCGAGACGCGCTGGCCGACCTTGTATTCGGTCACCGCCGCGCCGAAATCGGCGACCGTGCCGACGAATTCATGGCCGGTCACCATTGGCACGGGCACCGTCTTCTGCGCCCACTGGTCCCAATTGTAGATGTGGACGTCGGTGCCGCAGATCGCGGTCTTCTTGACCTTGATCAGCACGTCGTTGGGGCCGATCTCCGGCACCGGCACCTCTTCCATCCAGATACCCGGCTCGGCCTTGGCCTTCACCAGCGCCTTCATCATGTTGGACATCGGACGCTCCTCAAAAATCTTGGCCTGTCTTGATGGATCGGCTTCATCAGTGCGCCGCCTCCAGAATGCTTTTCAGCCGGAGCAGGTCTCGATCGGTCGAACGCCGAACCGCCCGGGCGATCAACGGGGCCGCGAGACGGGAAAAGCCTGTCGGCGTGCCGCGGTTCCGGAGCGCCATATGGGTACGGCCTTCGAGGGTATCTCGCCATGCATAACTCGTTTCCATGGGAAACGGTCCTTCGGCGGTTCGCATCACGAGCCGCCCGCCCTGCACGAGATCGACAATTTCGTAGGTGTAGACAAGCCGCCGTCCGAGGAACTGTGCTACGAATGCAATTCTCGATCCTACCTGGGCCGGTCGGGGCGTCTTCCATTCGACCGATTTGATATTGACGTACCAGCGGGGCACGTTGTCCGGATCGGCGGAAAAGGCAGCGACGACCGCGCGTGGCCTGGCGATATCGATCCTGCTCGTGACATCGATTGTCATGGCCGACTTCTGTTTTCCTCGGCGCGGGTCAAGCGATTACACCCAGTTCTTTTCCCACGTCAAAAAACGCCTCGACCGCCCGGTCGATGTCGGCGCTCGAATGGGCTGCCGACATCTGCGTGCGGATGCGCGCCTGGCCTTTCGGCACCACCGGGAAGGAGAAGCCAATGACATAGATGCCGCGCTCCAGCATGCGCGCGGCCATCTCCTGCGCCAGCGTCGCATCACCGAGCATCACCGGTATGATCGGATGATCGGCGCCGGCTAAGGTGAAGCCAAGCTTGCCCATCCGGGACCTGAACCGCGCCGCATTGGCATATAGGCGTTCGCGCAGCGCATCGCCATTGCGAATCAAGTCGAACACCTTGATCGAGGCACCGGCGATCGCCGGCATCAGCGTGTTGGAGAAGAGATAGGGGCGCGAACGCTGGCGCAGCCAGTCGACGACCTGTTTCTTGCCCGAGGTGTAGCCGCCGGAGGCGCCGCCCAGCGCCTTGCCGAGCGTCCCGGTGATGATGTCCACCCTGCCCTCGACGCCGCAATGCTCGGCCGAGCCACGGCCGTTCTTGCCGACGAAGCCGACCGCGTGGCTGTCGTCGACCATGACCATGGCGTCGTATTTCTCTGCAAGGTCGCACACGCCCTTCAAATTGGCGATGATGCCGTCCATCGAAAAGACGCCGTCGGTGGCGATCAGCCGGAAACGGCAGTCCTTCGCCTCCTTCAGCCGGGCTTCGAGATCGGCCATGTCGTTGTTGACGTAGCGGAATCGCTTGGCCTTGGACAGCCGGACGCCGTCGATGATCGAGGCATGGTTCAGCGCGTCGGAGATGACGGCGTCGTCTTCGCCGAGCAGCGTCTCGAACAGGCCGCCATTGGCGTCGAAGCAGGAGCCGTAGAGAATGGTGTCGTCCATGCCGAGGAAGGAGGAGATCGTCGCCTCCAGCTCTTTGTGCTCTTCCTGCGTGCCGCAGATGAAGCGCACCGAGGCCATGCCGTAGCCATAGCGGTCGAGCGCGTGCTTTGCCGCGTCGCGCAGACCCTGGCTGTCGGCGAGGCCGAGATAGTTGTTGGCGCAGAAGTTCAGTACCTTTTCGCCGCCCACCTCGATCTCGGCGGACTGCATCGAGGAGATCACCCGCTCGGACTTGTAGAGCCCGGCCGATTTCAGGCCCTGCAGCTCGCTGTCGATGTGGGAAAGGAATGCTTTGCTCATGGTCCGGCCCTGTTCGGTTCGAGGCCGGACTGTCGCGCTACGGCCGCGAAAAATCCATCGCAAAAGCGACCGCTTCGGTGGCGTTGCGAAAGCTCGATCGCAATCCTTTGCGACGGCGCGGCGGCGATACTCGCAAAAATGGGGTGTGCGGGAAAGGACGTGATAACCATCTTGCGAGCTTTGTCGCGCCGCCGCGAGCCCCGCCGGCCTCCCTTGCCGACCTGTTAACCCTTTCAAGGCAAGCGTTTTCCCGCCACGAATCCAGGAATCCGTCGACCGGAGGGTCACCCAGTTATGTCGCAGCAGCCAGTGCATAGCGTTTCGCGCAAGCTGATCCTGCTCATCAAGACCGGCTACTGGCTGGCGCTCACCATCATTGCCGCCATGGTGGTGGCCTCCTTCATTCTCCTGCAGCAGTTGATGGCGCAGCAGCAGCATAACCACGCGCTGCTCGACATCGTCTCGACGCAGAAGGCGCTGTCGCAGCGCATCGTCTTCCTGGCGAGCGCCACCGGCGCCGCCTCGCGCGACAAGCAGCCGGCGCTGGTCACCGCGCTCAAGCAGGCGACGGGCGAGTTCGAAACCAGCTACGACCGGCTGCTCAAGGAAACCGGCGCCAATCCGCTGTCGCCGGCGCGCAATGATCCGAAGTCGATCGAATACGTGCTGTTCAGCAAGCCGTTCCACCTCGATTATTTCTCGGTCGGCCTCGTCGCCAACGGCGACAGGCTGGTCTCGGCCTTCGAGTCGCAGCTCGGCATGCAGAGCGACGGCTACAAGGGTGGCGGCGAACGCGTCGGCCTCGACGCTTCCGTCGCCAACGCGACCATGTCGGGCTATGCCGCGCTCGGCCAGCGCATCAGCGCCTTCGCCGACGAAAAGTCGAACAACATGCTCGACCTGCACCGCAAGCTGTTCTTCGCCACCCTCGGCGTCATCGTGCTGGTTGCGCTGCTCATCTTCCGGCCGATGTCCAACGCCATCCTGCGCAAGACGCGCGAGTTGGTCGATGCGCGCAACTCGATGGCCTTCATCGCCGTGCATGACGGCCTGACGGGCCTGCACAACCGCACCTTCCTCACCGACCATTTCGACACGCTGATCAAGGGGGCACAGCGCCGCCGCGAGCGCCTGGCGGTGATCCAGCTCGATCTCGACCGTTTCAAGCAGATCAACGATACGCTTGGCCATGCCGCCGGCGATTATGTGCTGGTGGTGACCGCGCAGCGCATGCGCGATTCCTGCCGCGCGTCGGATCTCTGCGCGCGGCTCGGCGGCGACGAGTTCGTCATGACCCTCAACGGCGCCGGCAGCACCGAGGACATCCATGCGCTGGCCAAGCGCATCCTTGACGAGATCAACGAGCCGATCACGTTCCAGGGCACGACCATCATGCCCGGCGCCAGCGCCGGCATCGCGGTCTATCCGGTGGACGCCGACAACGCGCAGGACCTGTTCGTCCATGCCGATCTCGCGCTCTATTCCGCCAAGAAGCTCGGCGGCGGCAATTTCTCCTTCTTCTCCGAGGAACTGCGGCGCGAGCTCGACTACCGCAAGCAGCTCGAACAGGACATCCGCACGGCGATCGCCAACAAGAGCTTCGAGGTCTATTTCCAGCCGCAGGTGTCGCTGACCACCGGCAAGATCAGCGGCATCGAGGCACTGGTGCGCTGGAAGCACGCGACGCGCGGCATGATCTCGCCCGGGGAGTTCATTCCCGTCGCCGAAAAATGCGGCTTCATGCCGGAGATCGGCCGCATCGTCATCGCCAAGGCGATCGAAGAAGCCGCGGAGTGGGACCGCGCCGGCATCGAATTCGGCCGCATTGCCGTCAACGTCTCGGGCACGGAGCTGCGCGAGGCCGATTTCGACGCCTTCCTGTTCGGCACGCTGGAGCGCGTGGGCCTGGCGCCGCAGAAGCTGGCGCTGGAGATCGTCGAATCCGTCATCCTCGACGACGAGAAGACCGGGATCGCCGCCAAGCTCCGCCATATCCGGGCCGCCGGCGTGCATCTCGAGCTCGACGATTTCGGCACCGGCTATGCCTCGCTCAGCCACGTCAACCCGAACGAGATCGACCGGCTGAAGATCGACCGCCGCTTTGTCCAGAACATCAACGAGAATGGCGACAACACCAAGATCGTGCGCGCCATCACCGAGCTTGCCCGGGGGCTTGGCATCTCGATCGTCGCCGAGGGCGCCGAAACCGAGGCAGAGCTGGACTCGCTAATGGCGATCGGCTGCGACCAGGTGCAGGGGTATTCGATCGCCTTCCCGATGCCGCAGGACAAGGCGCGCGAATGGCTGACGGCACGCAGCCCGAAGAAGGCGAAGCTCAAGGTGCTTCAAGGCAACCTCGCTTAACCCCCGGCATTCGCCCGCAACGCGGCGAGCACCTCCGAGAACTCCGCCAACCGTTCGTCCGGCAACCCAACCCGCAGCCGCTTGTCGAAGGCGACCGCTGCGAGACGGAGCTTTTCGAACAGCGCTTCGCCAGCGTCGGTCAGAGCCACCTGGTGGACCCTGCGGTTTTCCGGATCGCGGCGGCGCGTCAGCAACCCTTGCGCTTCCATGGCGTTGAGGTGATGCGTCAGCGTCGCGCCCTGGATGCCGATCATGCCGGCAAGCTCGCGCTGGTTGGCGAGTTCCTTCGATTTGACCGACAGCAAGGTCAGCCAGACCGGCAACGTACCGCCGGCCTCGACCATCGCGGCATCGAAAGCCTGCGCCACCACCTTCGAGGTGCGGGCGAGATTCATGCCAACGGGCGGGCGATCAAACGGTGTCATGATCTGACAGTAGAGCAAGCAGTGAGAGCGTGAAACTCGGCTTCATGATTGACATCTAACCGTTAGATATCTAACTTTGTCTTATTGATGGCGTCGCGACATGGCTGCGACGCGCGGCGGGCGGCAGAGAGGAATGCGGTCATGCAATATGTCTATATCGTCGTCATCGGCCTGCACGTCATGGCCGGCGTCTTCTGGGCCGGCACCACCATCGCGGTTGCCCGCGATCCGGACATCCGGGCGGAGCGGTTCTTCCGGCCGCAAATGGGCGCGGCCGTTTTGGCTTTCCTGACCGGTCTGCTGCTCTGGTATTTCTTCCATGAAGGTGCTTTCGGCTCGATGGAGAAGGTACTGGCGCTCGGCATTTTGACGGCGCTGATCGCCGCCGGCGTGCAGGGCGCGCTTGTCGGCTCCGCCAGCAGGCAGCTTGCCGGCGCCGATGCAGCGACACAGACCCGGTTGCGGGCGAAAATGACCAGGGGCGAACGCATCGCCGGCGGGCTTCTGGTCGTCACCGTGTTTTGCATGGCGACCGCCAAGATGTTTTAGAATCGCACGGCCGGTGAAAGCCGATCATGCGTTGGCGCGCAACCGACCAGAGCGGCAGGTGGCTCTCCTTGCAAAGGTCGGTTGCGCGCCACCTGACCGTGATCAGATCCTGATCCCGAATCGGATGCCGTCGTAGATGGCGGCGTGGATGTTGCGCGAGGCGACCGCATCGCCGATGCGAAACACGACGAAGCCACCTGCCGAATTGCGCGATGGGAAGATATCGCCGCCGCTCACCAGCCGCTCATAATCGACCGCGCCGCCATTCTTCGACAGCGGCTTCAGCGACAAATAGAGGTCGTCGAGCGGCGCCGTGCCATGCTCGACCACCACCTGGTCGACGCGCCGCTCGCCGCGCCAGCCATCGGCGAAGTCCGACGCCAGCTCGGCGATCAGCTGGTTGCCCTCGCGCCGCACCGAACGCAGGCGGGTGTTGATGGTGACGGTGACGCCTTTCTCGTGGAAGGCGCGCATATAGGGCACGTGGTTCAGGCCGCCCATTTCCGGCGCGAAGAAGCGCTCGGGCGAAACCAGCTCCAGTTTCGCGCCGCCATTGGCGATAAGCTCAGCGGCACCCATGCCCTGATGGCCGCCATTGTCGTCATAGAGCAGGACATTTTCGGCCGGTTTGACGCTGCCGGCCATGATGTCCCAGCTCGACGTGACAAGATTGTCGCCGGCCGTCAGCGGCGGGTTCTGCGGCAGGCCGCCGGTCGCAATGATCACAACATCCGGCGCCAGCGCCAGCACATCGTCCTTCTCGGCCCAGGTGTCGTAGCGGATCTCGACGCCGAGGCGGTCGAGCTCGGCAAGCCTCCAGTCGATGATGCCGATCAATTCCTTGCGGCGCGGATTCTGGGTTGCCAACCGCACTTGGCCACCGGCCTGGCTGGAGGCTTCGAGCACAGTCACCGCATGGCCTCGCTCTGCCGCGACGCGCGCTGCTTCAAGGCCGCCAGCGCCGGCGCCCACCACCGCGACTTTCTTCTTCGGTCCCTCGCTCTTCGCGATGACGTGCGGGACGGTCGCCTCCCGCCCGGTCGCGGCATTGTGGATGCACAGCGCCTCGCCGCCTTCATAGATGCGATCGAGGCAATAGGTGGCGCCGACGCAGGGCCTGATCTCGTGCTCGCGGCCCTCCATCACTTTGCGGATGATGTGCGGATCGGCGATATGGGCACGTGTCATGCCGACCATGTCGAGCTTGCCGGTGGCGATGGCGTGGCGGGCGGTGGCGACGTCGGAAATGCGCGCCGCATGGAAGGTCGGGAATTTCGTCGCCGCCCTCACCTCGCCGGCGAAATCGAGATGCGGCGACGAACGCATGCCGGTCACCGGGATGACCTTGGTCAGCGCCGCATCGGTCTCGATCGAGCCGCGGATGATGTTGAGGAAATCGACCTTGCCGGAGTTGGCCAGCCGCTTGGCGATCTCGACGCCTTCCTCCTTCGACAAGCCTTTTTCGAAATCCTCGTCGGCGACCATGCGAATGCCGACGATGAATTTTTCGCCGACGGCGGCGCGCACCGCGTCCAGCACCATGTCGGTGAAGCGCAGGCGGTTGTCGAGCGAGCCGCCGAACTCGTCGTCGCGATGGTTGGTCGCCGGCGACCAGAAGCCGTCCATCAGATGCCCGTAGGATTCGAATTCGATGCCGTCGAGGCCGGCCGCCCTGCAG
The DNA here is from genome assembly GCF_033977145.1 of Mesorhizobium montanum. Taxonomy (NCBI): domain Bacteria; kingdom Pseudomonadati; phylum Pseudomonadota; class Alphaproteobacteria; order Hyphomicrobiales; family Phyllobacteriaceae; genus Mesorhizobium; species Mesorhizobium montanum. Next base: position 181,825 of record NZ_JAVIJF010000009.1, read on the forward strand.
CGCTGCGCGGCCGACGCATAGTCGGCGACGATGCGCTCGATGTCCCACTCCTCGATGGTCTTCGGGAAGGCGCGGTGCGCCGGCTCACGCACCGGCGAGGCCGACAGCACCGGCAGCCAGTCGGCCTTGTTCCAGCCGGTGCGGCGGCCAAGATGGGTGATCTGGATCATCACCTTGCAGTCATATTCATGACAGGCATCCGCCAGTTCGGCGAGCCACGGCACGATCCTGTCGTCATAGACATGCAGGTTGCCGAAGGCGGCCGGGCTGTCGCGCGAGACGATCGCCGAGCCTGCCGTCATGGTCAGCGCCATGCCGCCCTTGGCCTTTTCGGCATGGTAGAGGCGATAGCGCTCCTTCGGCATGCCATCCTCGGAATAGGCCGGCTCATGGCTGGTCGACATCACCCGGTTCTTCAGCGTCAGGTGCTTGAGCTGATAGGGTTGGAGAAGCGGGTCGTTGCTGGTCATCTTCTTCCTGCCGTTTCAATATGTGTGGGAGCGTTGTGCCGCTCCCGCTTCCATTTCACGCATCGGAGTCATCCGAAAACCGCTGCGCACTTTTCGGTCCGGTGCTAATGAGCGGCCCAAATTCCGCTGCATCTGGAAGATGCGGCCGCAATTTCCGCACTTGTTTTCCTGCCGCTCTGAAACCGATGACGGCAGCAAGGAGCCACCCATGACCGACGCCAAGAACCTTACCCAGCTCGGCAAGCACGTTGAGACGCCACAAAGCCCCGAACAGGCGGTCCTGGAGACCGTGCCCTTCCAGCGCGGCGACGGCCCGCCTCCGATCGTACGCTTCACCTGCCCTGAATTCACCTCGCTCTGTCCCGTCACCGGCCAGCCCGATTTCGCTCACATCGTCATCGACTATGCGCCCGACCAGGCGCTGGTGGAATCGAAGTCGCTGAAGCTGTTCATGACCTCGTTTCGCAACCATGGCGCCTTCCATGAAGAGTGCACAGTGATGATCGGCCGCCGCATCGTGGAGGCGACCAAGCCTCTCTGGCTGCGCGTCGGCGGCTACTGGTTCCCGCGCGGCGGCATCCCGATCGACGTGTTCTGGCAGACCGGCACGCCACCCAAGGACGCCTGGCTGCCGGATACCGGCGTTGCGCCCTATCGCGGAAGGGGCTGAGCGGATCGCCATCATTCGCACTGGTATTGGCTGAGCGCCCATTCGCCGGTCACCGACAAAAGATCGGAGATCTTCCAGTCGCCGCCGACCTTCTTCAGCTTCCATTCCAGCCGGTGCTGGTGGCCTTCGACGATGAAGGCGACGACCACCTTTGCCTCGTCGCCATTGACGGCCTCGATGGTGCGCAGGCTCTTGTCGATGGCGAGCTTGTCGTAGTCTGAATTGTCGAGCGCCATGTTGGGGTCGAGGCACTCGCCCTGCCCCGAGACGCGCAGCGCATCGCTCTTGTCGAGGACGCTCTTGGCCGGATCGATGAAGTTCTTGCGCTGGGCGGGATCGAGCTCGAGCCCGAGATGCTCGTAGAAAGGCTTCACCACCGCCGTCGGCGATCCGGGCAGGACGGGCGCGGCAGGCGCCTGTTCGGCCGGCTTGGTTTCCGGCGTTGCGGCAGGCGGCGACTTGTCGTCCGCAGGCGCATTGTCGCCTGAGGACGCGTTCGGCGGCGGCGAGCCGAGGAGCCCCTGCGCGCGGGCACCATCGCTCAGCCCAGCGGCCAGCATCGACAAGCTCGACAACGCGAAGACGAGACGGCGAAGCACGGCATCACTCCGTCGAGGAGCCGCATTCCAGCGCGCTGAGCTTCCAGTCGCTGGTCTTGGAGGTGATGTCGGCGATCTTCCACTTGCCGCCCACTTTCTTCAGCGACCACACCATTTCGCGTTTGGAGTCATCGCCTTCCGGGAAAAGATTGAAGTTTGCCGTCACCTCTGCGGTGTCGCCATTGACGGCCTCTGTGAGCTTCAGCGTCTTCGACAGGGACTTCTGATCGAAATCCTGGGCGTCGAGGCCGGGGTCGAAGTCGAGGCAGGACACCTCGTCGGGCTTCTCCTTCCGCGCCTTGTCGTTGGCCTCGAACAGCTTGGTGACCGGCTCGGTGAAACGGTCGCGGTATTTCGCGTCCGCCTCGAACTTCACTTCAGGCACGTAGAAGAACTTGACGGCGTTGGAAGCCGGCCCTGCGAGCGCGGCGCCGGGCAAGGCAATCGAAAGGACAGCGGCCAGCACTATCGGCTTCATGCAGGATCTCCGGACGTTCGGCGGCGTGGTGGCAAGATCACCACCACGCGTCCTGCATATCGGCTTTTTTGCGGTTCATGAAGTCCAGCAGCGCTCAGGCATCCAGCCAGACGTTCTGGAAGTCCATTTCGTAGGTCTGGTGCATCGTGTAGTTCTTCACCTTCTTGTTCATATGGCAGTACAGCTTCTGCCAGAACGGCTGGATGATGACGCCGGAATCCTGCAGGATCTGCTCGACGTCCTTCATCGTCTCCTTGCGCTTGGCGACGTCGATCTGCGAAAGCGCCTCCTTGAGCTTGGCGTCGAAATCCGGATTGGAATAGGCCGTCTCGTTCCAGGCCTCGCCGGTGCGGTAGCCGAGCGCCAACACCTGCACGCCGAGTGGGCGCATGTACCAGATCGTCATGGAATAAGGATATTTCGTCCAGTCGTTCCAGAAGGTCGAGCCCGGCAGGACCGTGCGCTTCACCTTGATGCCGGCGTCGCGCAGCTGGCCGGCGATGGCATCGCCGGTGTTCTTCTGCCATTCGTCCTCGACGGTGATCAGCTCATGCTCGAAGTCAGCCTGCCCGGCCTCGGCCATCAGCTTCTTGGCGCCGGCGGCGTCGCGCTCCTTCTTGGGCAGCGGGTAGTATTCGGGATGGATCGGGCTGACATGGTGGTTCTCGCCGACCGTGCCGCGGCCATTGTAGCCGAGCTGCATGACCTGGTTGTTGTCGACCGCCATCTGCAGTGCGTTGCGCACCCTTTTGTCATCGTAGGGCTTATGGGTGACGTTGGTGCGGGCAACCAGCGTCGTCGCCGTCGCGACCTCCGATTTCACCAGATTCATCTTGTCGAGGGGGTCGATGAAGTCGGCCGGTGTTTCGAAATCGAGGTCGATCTCTCCGGAATCGAAGGCATTGAGCGTGGCGTTGAAATCGGTGCCGTAGTCGATGAATTCCACCCCGTCGAGCGGTGCTTCGCCACCCCACCACTTGCCGTTCTCGCGACGCTTGACGACCGCCTTCGACCCGACGGCATAGGACACCAGCTCGAACGCGCCGGTGCCGATCGGCTTCTTGATCGGATCGGCGCCATCCTTGTCGAAGTCGCGATGCACGACCAGCGCCGGATAGTCGGTGAGGCCCGGGATGATGGCGATATCGGCTTCGTTGAGCTTCAGCTTGACCGTATGGTCATCGACCTTGGTGATCGCGCCATCCTTCGCCTTGCCGGTCTTGGTGTCGACCAGCGCGCCGACGCGGGCGGCCATTGAATTGCCGGAAGCCCCCTTCTCGCACCAGCGGTTCAGATTGGCGACCACGTCATCGGCGTTGAAGGCATCGCCATTGTTCCAGGTGACGCCCTTGCGCAGATGCAGCGTGTATTCGGTGGCGTCGTCGTTGACGTCCCAGCTTTCGAGCAGGACCGGCTCGAAGGTGAACTGGTGCGTGTAGCGCACCAGCGGCTCCAGCCAGGTGCGGGTGACGTTCGCCATCTCCGTCCAGTCATAGGTGCGCGGATCCTTCTGCGCCTTGACCGACATCGCGACATGCAGCGTCCCGCCCTTTTTCGGCTCGTCGGCGAGCGCCCTGGTCGGCGCGGCAAGGCCGATCATGCCATAGGCAAAAGCCGTCGATGCGCCGAAGGCGCTTGCCAGTGCCAGGAATTCGCGCCGGTCGACGCGGCCCGCGCGCGCTTCCTCGGCCATCGCCTCGATTGCGGCCGGGACCCGGTCACCATTGCTTCTGAAAAGTGTCATTCTCGTTCTCCCATTGATTTGATCGGGTCTTTGCCCGTTTGTTTGAACTGACGCCGCCGTCTATCAACTAACGCTATCGGGCAGCTTTTCCTCACGCCGCGCGATCAAATCCGCGAGACCCTCGGCAACGCCCTCGTCGAGCTTCGGCTCCTGGTAGTCGGCGAGCATGCTGCGCGCCTTTTCCCGGCCGCGCGTGTCATGGTCCTTAGCGCCCTCGGCGTTCCATTGCTCGAAGGAATTGAAGTCCATGATGTTCGGCATGAAGAAGGCACTTTCGAAATGCTCGAGCGTGTGCTGCGTGCCGAGGAAATGCCCTTGCGGACCGACCTCGCGGATCGCCGCCATGGCTTCCTTGAAATCGTCGAAAGGCACGCCGCCGGCATATTTGTACCAGCCGACCAACTGCTCGCAGTCGGTGGCGAATTTCGAGTAGCCACAGGTGAGGCCCGCTTCCAGCCAGCCGGCGGAATGCCAGATGTAATTGGCGCCGGCGAGGATCGCGGCATGCATCAGCATGTTCGCCTCATAGCCGGCCTGCGCATCGTTGAGTTTCGAGCCGACATGGAAGCCGGAGGTGCGCCAGGGCAGCTTGTATTTCCTGGCCAGCGCACCCATCAGATACATCATCTGCGCGGCCTCCGGCGTGCCGCCCATCGGCGCGCCGGTCTTCATGTCGACCGTCACCATGAACTGGCCGTAGATCTGCGGCGAGCCAGGACGGATGAGCTGGGTCAGCGCCACGCCGGCGAGCGCCTCGGCGTTGACCTGCGCCACCGCGCCGACGGCTGAGGCCGAGGTCGAGGCACCGCACAGCGCGAAAGGCGCCAGGATCAGCGGCTGGTTGTGGCTCGCATAGACCCGCATGGCGTCGATCATGGTGGCGTCCCACACCAGCGGCGAATTGCAGTTGGTGATCGCCACCAGGACCGGGTTGTCGCGCACGAATTCTTCGCCGAAGACGATGCCAGCCATGGCCATCGTGTCCTCGGCCCGATCCTTCGACGTCACGATGCCCATGAACGGCTTGTCGGAATGCTTCAGCGCCGAGTGGATGATATGCAGATGCCGCTTCGGCACCGGTATCTCCATCGGTTCGCAGATGATCGAGCTCGACGAATGCAGCGCCGGCGCCATGTAGGCCATCTTGTGGAAGTTGTTGAGGTCATTGAGCGTGCCGTAGCGCCGCTTGTTGTCGAGGTCGCGGACATAGGGCGCGCCATACATCGGCACGAAGATCGAGTTCTTGCCGCCGACGCGGACCGTGCGCTCGGGATTGCGCGCATTGAGCGTGAATTCCGCCGGAACCTTCGAGACCAGTTCCATCAGCAGCGCACGGTCGATGCGGACGCGCGTCTCCCTGACATCGGCTCCGGCCGCTTTCCAGAGCTCGATCGCTCCGTCGTCGCGGAATTCGCAACCCACCTCCTCGAGGATCTTGAGCGATTCCTCGTGGATCAGCTCCACCGCCTCACTGGGCACGATCTCGTAGGCAGGAATCTGCCGGACAAGGGTCGGGAAGGACGCAATCGGCGCGCTTCTGAGCGCCTTGCGCCCGAGGCGACCGCCGCCGCGGCGGTGGGTTTGTTCGGTCAATTCAACGGCCGGTGCGTTCATGGAGCCTCCTTCTTCCCGCCACCCACGTTAGCGACGCAAAATGTGGCTGTGACGCTGGAAAATCCTGATCTTCTGTATAAGCTGTGCTTATGCGAAGCCTACGCCACCTCCTGCCCTCGGCCGGCAGCCTCATCGTCTTCGAAGCTGCAGGCCGGCTTTCGAGCTTCACCGCCGCCGGACGCGAGCTAGGCATGACGCAGGCAGCGGTCTCGTATGCCGTGCGCGGGCTTGAGGATCAGCTTGGCGCGAAGCTGTTCCAGCGCCGCCACCGCCAGGTGCTTTTGACGGAGGCCGGCGAGCGCTTCCATGCCGACGTTTCGCTCGGCCTGTCGCATATCCGCAAGTCGGCGGAAGACCTTCGCCTGCAGGCGACCGGCGGCCATGTGACGCTTGCCGCCTCGACCGCCTTCGGCTCGTTCTGGATGATGCCTCGCCTGCAGCAGTTCCGCGACGAACTGCCGGGCATCGACCTGCGCATCCAGACCGCCGACCGCGACCTCGACATCATCGCCGAGGGGATTCCGCTCGGCGTGCGCGGCGGCGTGCCGCGCGATTGGCCTGACTATCACTCGCTGTCGCTCTCCGACGAAGAGATCTTCCCGGTCGCGGGGCCGAGCTATCTCGCCAAATTCGGCAAACCGAAAACGGTCGAGGAACTGGCCACCCACCGACTCATCCATCTCGAGGAGCCCTATCGCGAGGCCCCGAACTGGGACGAATGGTTCGTGTCCGCCGGAACCAGCCTGCGCAATGCCGAGCGCGGGCTGCGCATCAACGACTACGCCCTGGTGATCCAGGCGGTGATGGAGGGACAAGGCATCTCGCTTGGGTGGCGGCATCTGGTCGAGCGTCTGGTGGCATCAGGGCTGCTGGTGCCGGTGACCGATCATGTGATGCGAACCGGCATCGGGTTCCATGTCATCTGGCCAAAGAACCGCGATCTCAGCGACAATGCGCGCAGGGTGAGGGATTGGCTGGTGGCGCAGGCGTGAGGTTTTGGAAGTAACCCCTCCCCCATGCCGTTCGAATCCGCCTATAATCAACTCATGCCCATCCGCCAGCTTTCCGAAACGATGATCAACCAGATCGCCGCCGGCGAGGTTATCGAACGTCCGGCGAGCGTGGTGAAGGAGCTGGTCGAGAATGCGCTCGATGCCGGTGCGTCGCGCGTCGAAGTCGTCACGGCGGGCGGCGGTCTGAACCTGATCCGCGTCACCGACGACGGCTCGGGCATCGCCGAGCCGGAACTGGCGCTGGCGATTGCGCGCCATTGCACCTCGAAGCTTTCCGACGACATCCACGACATCCGCTCGCTCGGCTTCCGCGGCGAGGCGCTGCCCTCGATTGGTTCCGTCGCGCGGCTTTCGATCCGCTCGCGCACGGCAAGCGGCGACAGCGCGGCCGAGATCGGCATCGACGGCGGGCGCGTCTCGGCGGTCAAGCCGGCGGCGGCAAACCGCGGCACCACGGTCGAGGTGCGCGATCTCTTTTTCGCCACGCCGGCCAGACTCAAATTCATGAAGGGCGAACGCGCCGAAAGCTCGGCCACCAGCGATGTGGTGAAGCGCATCGCGATTGCCTTCCCCGCCGTGCGCTTCACGCTTGCCGGCCCCGACCGCTCGACGCTGGAATTGCCGGCGACCGACGACACGCCGGAAGGCCGGCTTGCGCGCGTCGCGCAAGTGATGGGCAAGGACTTTCCCGACAATGCCATTGCCATCGATGCCGCGCGGGAGGGTGTTCACCTCGCCGGCCACGTCTCGATCCCGTCCTACACGCGCGCCAACGCCCTGCAGCAATATGCCTACGTCAATGGACGGCCGGTGCGCGACAAGCTGATCGCCGGCGCGATCCGCGGCGCCTTCGCCGACGTGTTGCCGCGCGACCGGCATGCGGTGACGGTGCTCTTCCTGTCGCTCGATCCTTCGACCGTCGACGTCAACGTGCATCCGGCCAAGGCCGATGTACGCTTTCGCGATCCGGGCCTTGTGCGTGGGCTGATCGTCGGCGCCATCCGCGAGGCACTGGCCGGCGCGGGTATTCGCGCGGCAACGACGGGTGCCGCCGGCATGATGGCGGCATTCCGGCCGGGCACGGCGCCTTATTCGCATCCCGGTCCGGCCAATGGCCATCGCAGCTACGAAGCCGCTTATCGCGCTTCCGGCTCCAGCGGCTTCGATCCGTTGCGCTCACCGCAGCGGCCGCTCGACATGGGGCAAGCACGACCGCGCCAAGGCGGCTTTGGCGAAAACGACCAGACCGGTTTCGACACCGGACCGCTCGCCAGCGCCGATGCGCGGGCCGGCATCGCCGAGCCGGCCGAGGCACTGCTCGGCATGGTGCTGGGCGCGGCGCGGGCACAGGTGCATGAAAATTATATCGTCGCCCAGACTAGGGATTCGCTCGTCATCGTCGACCAGCATGCCGCGCATGAAAGGCTGGTCTACGAGGCGTTGAAGAACGCGCTGCACTCGCGCGCGGTGCCTTCGCAGATGCTTCTGCTGCCGGAGATCGTCGACCTACCGGAAGAGGATGCAGAACGGCTGGCGATGCATTCGGAGACACTCGCCAAATTCGGCCTCGGCCTCGAACGCTTCGGCCCCGGTGCGGTGGCGGTGCGCGAGACGCCCTCAATGCTCGGCGAGGCCAATGTGCAGCAGCTCGTGCGCGACCTTGCCGACGAGATCGCCGACCACGACACGGTCGAGACATTGAAAGAGCGGCTGGACAAAATAGCCGCCACCATGGCCTGCCATGGCTCGGTACGCTCAGGCCGGCTGCTCAAAGCCGAGGAGATGAACGCGCTGCTGCGCCAGATGGAGGCGACGCCCGGCTCCGGCACCTGCAACCACGGCCGCCCGACCTATATCGAGCTCAAGCTCGCCGATATCGAAAGGCTGTTCGGGCGGCGGTGAGGACAGAGCTAACCGTATTCGTCGGCGCAGACCCCCACCCCGCCGTTTCGCGGCGACCCTCCCCACAAGGGCCCACAAGGGGGAGGGTAAAGCGTGATGCCCGACCTCCCCCTTGTGGGGAGGTAGGGCCGCAGGTCCGGGTGGGGATACGAAAAAGAGCCGCTCGAAGCGGTCCTTTTTCGTACACAAACGAACGATCCCACCTCACCGCTTCAAATTCACCACGATGACGCCGCCCAGCGCCAGCGCGCCGCCGAGGATGCCGAGCAGCGAGGGCACTTCGCCCAGCCAGAAGAAGCCGATCAGCGCGGACGTTGGCGAGACCAAATAGAGGAAGTTCGAAGCGCGCGCGGCAGGCAGGCGCGATAACGCCGTCGCCCAGGCGGCATAGGCGATCAACGAGGGCACGATGCCGAGATAGATGACGGCGCCGAGACCGGCGGTATTGGCGACCGCTGCCTGCGAAAACGCTTCCGGCAGGAAGGGCGACAGGCAGAGCGCGCCGAGCACCATGTTGGAGGCGGCGATCGTCAGCGGATGATGGCGGGCAAAGAGCGGTTTCTGCACGATGGTGTTGACGGCGGAGCAGAGGGCCGAGCCCAGCACCAGCAATGCGCCGGCGTTGAAATGCAGGCCGTGCCCGTCAGCCACCGCGATGATGCCGATGCCGGTGAAGGAGATGACCGTGCCGAGCCAGGCGAGCCCCGAGAAGCGCTCGCCAAGCAGCGCCATCGCCATGAATGCCGTGAAGATCGGGCTGACGTTGATGATGAAGCCGGCCGCACCGGCCGAAACGGTGAGCTCGCCGAAATTGAGCATGGCTGTATAGAGCGCGACGAAGATGGCGCCGCCAAAGGCGAAGCGCCACAGCTCGCCGACCCTCGGCAGTGCCGGGCGCTTGACAGCAAGGAAGATCGCCGCCGGGACGGCCGCGATGCCAAAGCGCAGCGCGCCGAGTTCCAGCGGCTGGAAGGCGGCTAGGCCGGCGCGGATCGCCGGGAAAGCCGAAGCCCAGCCGATGACCGTCAACGTCACCGCGATCGCGGCGGTGCTGTCCATGCGCTGTGTCTCATTCAACGTGCCGGTGTAAGCGCTCATTGCCGCAGCCTCGTCTTTCAGTGTCATGGAGGCAGAAAACGCCATTGCCGGCCAATTGACAAACGACCAATTCGAGAGCCAGCTGTGAGCATGGATCACAGCTCAGAACAGATATTGCCGCTGGAAACCTTGCGCGCCTTCGATGCGGCTGCGCGTACCGGGAGTTTTTCCGCAGCGGCCGAAAAGCTCAACCTCACCCATGGTGCGGTGAGCCGCCAGATCGCCAAGCTGGAAGACTGGCTTGGCTTGAAAGTGTTCGAGCGCAATGCGCGCGGCGTCACGCTGACCAACGAGGGCAACCGGCTGCACCTTCGCACCACCGAAGCCTTCGCGCTGATTTCGGTCAACTCCGACCGCTGGGTCGAGCCGCGCGGCACCGCGGTGGTGCGGCTGGCTTCGATCCCCTCGGTCAGCGGGCTGTGGCTGATGCCGCGCATGGCCGCATTGGAGAACCATCCGACCAGGCTGCGCATCGTGCTCGATGTCGACAACCGCCAGGCCGATCTCGCCGATGAGGGCATTGACCTTTCGGTGCGCTGCGGGCGCGGGCGCATTCCCGGCCGCGTCTCGGTGCAGCTTTTCGAGGAGCATATCTTCCCGATCGCCTCGCCCGGGCTGGCCAAGGAGATCGGACGGGGCGACCCTGCCCGGCTGCTGAAATTCCCGCTGATCAACGATTCCGACGCATCCGGCTGGCGCGCCTGGTTCGCGGCGCAGGACATGGACTACCGCCCGCGCCCGCAGGACCGGCGGTTCGAGGACTATAATCTGGTGCTCGACGCGGCGGCGCACGGCCTCGGCATCGCGCTGGCGCGGCCGCCGTTGACGCAGGACCAGCTGAGGTCGGGCCGCATCGTCGGTGTCGACGAGCGCGTCGCGCTCAATCCGGTGTCCTATTGGCTGGACCGTCCGGTCGGCCGGCCGCGCGCGGCGGCCGCCGATCTCGCCGGGCGCATTGCCGGCCAGGCGGGGCTTGCCCCGGAAAAGCTGGAAGCTTTCCTCCAGGATGACGTTTAAGCGGGATTAGCGAAGCAGCAGAACCATGATCGTGGCGGTCACAGCCGAGACGACGGCCGTGACGACCGCTATCGTCCAGAGCGACACCGGGACGGAATCGGATCGCGGCGGATAGGAAGGGCGAACGCCTCCACGCGGCGGCGCGTTGGCATTGGCTGCGATCAGCGCGGGCGAAGAGAGCACGGTGGCCGCAACCGATGACGGTGGCTGCACCACGGGCGCGGCTCCGGCCGCGCTTGCGGCGACGGGCGGCTGAGCCGAAGCGTTGGCGCGTAGACCGTGGTCGGCATCGGCGACCGGCCTGCCCTGCGGCGTTCCGGCCGGCGTGTCTTCCGCGTCGGTATCCGGTTCCATCATCGCCCGGTAAGCGTCTTCGACCGGGCTGGAGGATGAGCGCTGCGAGGATCGGGCGGGCGGCACCTGCAGGGAGTTGGTCAGCGTCTGGGCCGCGAACTGCGCCGCTTGCACGCTTGGCGGTGCAGGCGGCTGGACCAGCGTCTTGATCAAAGCCGTCGTCGCCGGATCGGCCTTGGGCAACGGCACCGGCTGCGGGGTGAGCGCTTCGCCGATCAGCGTGTTCAAGCGGGTCGAGGTGATGTCCATGCCGGGCTCCCGGGAACCATTTGCCGCTCCAGCCATACCGGATGAGCATTGCGTCAAGCTTGACGTTGCTTGCGATTTGTGGCGATTGAAACCCGATGAACGCAAGCGTCCTTTCATGATGAACCGTTTCGAAGGCCCGGGCGGCAGGGAAGCCCGGATCCGCTACCTCGACGGCGACTTCCAGGTCACCAGTCCGGGCGCGTTCGTGCGCTGCGCGGTGACGGGCGAGAACATTCCCCTCGACGAGCTCAAATATTGGAGCGTCGCCCGGCAGGAGCCCTATGTGAACGCGGCGGTATCACTTGCCCGCGAGATCGAGATGCATCCGGAATTACGCAAGCGGGGATAATGCCGCTTAGGATTCGAGCGAGATTGCGCGAGCTGGCGGTATCGAGGGCACCCGGATTCAAGCTGACGGCTGTGCCATCTTCCGCCCCAGCAACTGCCTCTTTTCGCCACTCACGACCGCGCAGTCCTCTGGTCGATGGCAGCGGCGAAAGGCCTTGGCCGATCGCAGGTGACACTTTCGCGGCTCTACGGCTATAGAGACCAAACGGCTATAGAGACCAAAAAGCAGGGAGGTATGAGGATTAATGTGAAGGCTCTTGTGACCGGGGGGGCCGGCTTTATCGGTTCGCATCTATGCGACCTTTTGCTGGCACAAGGCCGAGACGTGGCATGTATCGACAATTTTTCGACCGGCTCGGATGACAACATCCGTCACCTTTCGAGCAATGCGCGGTTCAAGCTGTTGAGGCACGACGTCATCCTGCCCCTACAGGCCGAGGCCGATGAAATCTTCAATCTCGCCTGCCCGGCCTCGCCTGTTCACTATCAGCGCATTCCGGTCGAGACGACAAAGGCCTGCGTCTACGGAGCGATCAACATGCTCGATCTTGCATGTGCTTCCGGGGCGAGAATTCTTCAGGCCTCGACGTCCGAGGTTTATGGCGATCCGGAAGTCCATCCCCAGACCGAAGCCTATTGGGGCCATGTCAACCCGATCGGCACCCGCAGCTGTTACGACGAAGGCAAAAGATGCGCCGAAGCGCTGTTCTTCGACTATTGGCGGCGGTCGAAACTGCCGATCAAGGTGATGCGCATATTCAATACATATGGACCTCGCATGCAGCCGTCGGATGGACGCGTGGTCAGCAATTTCATAGTTCAGGCCTTGCGGAACGACCCCATAACCATCTACGGCGACGGAAGCCACACGCGGAGCTTTTGCTACGTTGACGACCTGGTGGATGCGATGGCCCGGATGATGGCAACGCCCGACGATTTCGTGGGACCAATCAACATTGGCAATCCGATGGAAGTCACGATCCTGGAGCTGGCCGAACTTGTGTTAGGCCTTGTCGGCGGCAAGTCCAAAATCGAGTTCAAGGCGCTGCCGCAAGACGATCCTCGCCAGCGCCAACCCGACATAAGTCTGGCGCGGTCGACGCTGGACTGGTCGCCTCGCGTTACGCTCGAAGATGGGCTTGGCGAAACCGTTCGCCACTTCCGCCGGCTTATCAACTGACGGCGAGGCGCCGGATCAACCAGGTGCCCTCAGAAACTCAGCCCCGCATCTTGCGCTGACGCCAGGCGTCGAGCGTCTCGTCGATGATGCGTCCGGGCACGTGATCGAGCTCGAACACGGCCTCGATGTCGAGCACGTCCAAGTGATCGAGGAAGCCCGCGGGCGTCTCGCCGTGGCGCAGCCGCGCGGCGTCCTTCGCCGTGGTGACGAGGCGCAGCCCCTCCTGCCGGGCAAGCGCCAGGAGGTCGGCAAGCTCGTCCTGGGCGTAGAAATGATGATCCGGAAAGGCGCGCGGCAGCGCGACTTCGCCGCCCGCGCCGCGCACCGTGTCGAAAAATTTCTCGGGATGACCGATGCCGGCGAAGGCAAGGAAGCGGCCGCCTGCGAAACGCGAGCGCTCCGCCGGCTCGACATGGGCGAGGAAGATCGGCCGGCCGGCGCGCGCCGCCTTGCGCACGACGCCGTCGGCGGCGGTCCCCTCGCCCATCTTCAGCAAGCCGCTGGTGAAGACGAGTTGATCGACGATTTTGGCGCGGAGCGGTCCGCCCGGAATGACGCGGCCGTTGCCGACGCCGAAGCGGGCATCGACCACCACCAGCGCATAGTCGATATGGATGCGCGCCGACTGGAAGCCGTCATCCATGATCAGGAAGTCGCAGCCACGTTCCTCGATGAGCAGCTTCGCGCCGGCGGCGCGGTTCGCCGTCACGGCGACCGGCGCATGTTCGGCCAGAAGCAGCGGCTCGTCGCCGACATGCTTGGCGGCGTCGTGATGGGCATCGACGACATGCGGCTTGGCAAACGAGCCGCCATGGCCGCGCGACAGGAAGCCGGGCGTGAGCTGCATGCGCCTGGCCTGTTTGGCCAGAGCAATGGCAACCGGCGTCTTGCCACTGCCGCCAACAGTAAGGTTGCCGACGCAAAGCACGGGTGCCGCGACCTTCTCGCGCGGGGCGTGGCGCATGCGGCGGCCGGCCACCAACCCGTAGGCCATCGAGGCCGGCGACAGGGCGAGCACCCGCCAGTCGGGCTTTTCCCACCAGAAGGGCGGCGCCTCGCTGGTCATCGCGGCTGTCCCACGCGTCCTGTCTTCGCGCACGAGCTTTTCCAAAAACCGGTTCCGATTTTTGGCGTCATGACTAGAGCATGATGCCGAAAAGTGTGAAGCGGCTTTCGGACGACATCATGCTCTATCTCCTTGATTTAGAGCCGGATTCAGATTTCAGGTCGATTCGACCTGAAATTATCCGGCTCTAGCGCCCGTTGGCGCCTTTCAGGCGCGCCTTGACGACCAGCGGCTGGATATAGGGCTCCAGCGATTTCAGCGTTCGGGCAAGCGCGCCGCGCATCTCGTCGACGGTGGCAGCGCCGGCCGCGATCATTTCGTGGCGCGCCACTTCGTTGGTCAAAAGGAAATTGACGGCACCGGCCAGCATGTCGCGGTCGCGCACCAGCTTGGCGCCGCCGCTGTCGAGCAGGCGCTGATAGGCCTCGCGGAAATTCTGCACGTTGCGGCCGGCAAGCACGGCGGTTTCGAGCATCGCCGGCTCGAGCGGGTTCTGGCCGCCTTGCGAAGTCAGCGAACGGCCGACGAACGCGATCTCGGTCAGCCGCAGGTAGAGACCCATTTCGCCGATCGTGTCGCCCAGAAGGATATCGGTGTCGGGCGAGATGCGGTCGCCCTTGCTGCGTCTCGCGACCGTCAGCCCCATGCCGGAGATCTGCGCGGCAAGCGCGCCCGCGCGGTCGGGATGGCGCGGCACGATGATGGTCAAAAGCCCATGATGGCGCTTGTGCAGGCTGGCATGGACCTCCGCGGCCACGACCTCCTCGCCGTCATGGGTCGAAATCGCCGCCCAGGTCGGGCGACCGCCGATCTGGCGCTGCAGCGTGGCGAGAACTCGCTCGTCGACCGGCGGCGGGTTGGTGTCGACCTTGAGGTTGCCGGAGACGGTGACCGGCCGGGCGCCGAGCGCGCGAAAGCGCTCGCCGTCGACATCCGACTGGGCGATGACATGGGCGAGATTCTCGAACAGCGCCTCGGCAACGCTGGCGCGCTTCTTCCACGAGAGGAAGGAGCGGTCCGACAGCCGGCCATTGACCAGAACCTGCGGCACGTTGCGGGCGCCGAGTTCCAGGATGGTCATCGGCCAGATTTCCGATTCGGCGATGATCGCCAGTTCCGGCCGCCAGTGGTCGAGGAAGCGACTCACCGCCGGCTTGAGATCGAGCGGCACATATTGGTGGATGATGCGGTCGCCGAGGCGCTCGTCGGCGACTTTCGCCGAGGTCACAGTGCCGGTGGTCAGGACGATGTTGACGCCATAGTCGAGGATGCTCTCGACCAGCGGCACAACCGCGATCGTCTCGCCGACGCTGGCGGCATGGATCCAGATCACCGGCCCCACCGGCCGAGGGCGGCCGGCAACGCCATAGCGCTCGCGGCGGCGGGCGCGATCCTCCTTGCCGCGCGAGGCGCGCCAGGCGACATAGGGACCGACGAGCGGGTAGGCGACTGCCCCCGCGTAGCGATAGGCCGTGAGGGCGGCACGCGCCCAGCGCTCGCTCATTTGCCGCCATCCACGAGGCGGTAGGCCTCAGCAGTCGCGGCGTTGAGGGAGGCGGTTACCTCCTGGCGCTTGCGCTCCATCTCGGCATCGTCGGCGTCGGCCGGCACGAAGACAGGCGTGCCGACGATGACTGCGGAGCGGCCAAAGGGCAGGTTGATGGTGGTCTTGTCCCAACTCTTCTCCAGCACCTTGCGGCGGCTGGTGGCGATGGCCGAGGGCAGGATCGGCCGGCCGGACAGCCTTGCCAGAAGAACGATGCCCAGCCCGGCGTCGCGCGGCGTGCCGTTCGGAATGTCGGCGATCATAGCGACATTCTTGCCGGTGACGAGCGACTTCTTGAGCGCAATCAGGGCCTTGGCGCCGCCTTTGTCGAGATGCCTCGAACTGTTGCGTCCGCCGGAGCCGCGCACCGCCTCGATGCCGAATTTCTCGATCATCAGCGCCTGGAGCTCGGCGTCGGCGCTGCGCGAAACCATGGCGACCAGCGGCCGGCCCTTGGGGTAATAGGCAGGGGTCAGAAGATGCTGGCCGTGCCACAGCGCGATGATGCCGGGCTCGAGATGCGCATAAGCGCCGCCGGCAACCTGGGTCGAGCCTTCGACCAGCGGGCTGGTGACGCGAATCAGACGCAGGAACCAGGCAAACAGGCTGGCGATGAAGTTCTTGACGAAACTCGACTGCGCCAACGGCTCGCGGATGCGCCGCCACAGGGTGCGCGTTCCGCGGCGTTTGGCGGCGCGCCGCCCGGTCGCCCCTTTCACCGCTTCATGCTCCATCGACGTCAACCGCCGACCTTCGCTTCTGGATCGAGCAAACGGTGCAGATGAACAACGAAATAGCGCATATGGGCATTGTCGACACTGGCCTGCGCCTTGGCTTTCCAAGCGCCAAGCGCGGTTTGATAGTCGGGATAGATGCCGACAATGTCGAGGGAGTCGAGATCACGGAACTCGGTTCCACCCAGCTTTTTCAGCTCGCCGCCGAAAACCAGGTGCAAAAGCTGCTTCTTTCCGTCTTCCACGGCCATGCCGATCCTTCGCAGATTCATGAATTTTGTGAAACGTTTAGACCAAAGTCGCCGATTTTGGAACCGTGTGCCGACTCACCCTTCGTCAGCTCCGGCAATGACGCCGGCAAGGACGTCCAGCAGCTCGCCGCTGCCGGCGGCGAGCGCGCCGTGGTTGATCACCTCGCCGGCATAGCGCGGCGGCTTGCCGCTGCGGTCGAGCAAGGCGCCGCCAGCCTCGGTGAGGATCAGATCGGCGGCGGCGATGTCCCAGTCATGCGCGCTCGGCTTGACGAAGGTCGCGTCGAGCTTGCCGGCGGCAATCATGGCCAGCCGGTAGGCAAGCGAAGGGATGTAGGCGGTCCGCCGCAGCCTGTCTTGCCAAGCCTCCGGCATCAAGTCGACCAGCGGCCTGGGTCCACCGATATCGACGCTTTGCCCAAGCGGACGCACATGGATGCGCTTGCCGTTGAGATAGGCGCCCTCGCCCGGCAGCGCCCAGTAGGTCTCGTGCTTGGCCGGGCATTCGAGCACGCCGGCAAGCGAGCGGCCGTCCTCGACCACGGCGACGCTGACGCACCAGGAATGAAGGCCGTCGAGAAAGCCGCGCGTGCCGTCGATCGGGTCGACGACGAAGGTGCGCCGTGCCGACAGCCTGGCATGATCGTCGGCGGTCTCTTCGGAGAGCCAGCCATAATCCGGACGTGCCCTGAGCAAGGTCTCGCGCAGATAGGCGTCCGCGGCATGGTCGGCCTCGCTCACCGGCGAGGTGCCGCCCTTCATCCACACCTGCGGGTTGTTACCGAAATAGCCCATGGCGATGACGCCGGCCTCGCGGGCCGCATCGCGCAGCAAAGCGAGATCGTCGCGGGCCTCGCTCGAAGTCAGTTGGTCAAGCGCCGGCAAGGGTCATCCCCTCGATCAGGAGCGTGGGCGCGGCCGTGCCGAAATTGCGATCGAGGTCGCTCGCGGGCATCATGTTGAGAAACATGGTCTGCAGGTTCGAGGCGATCGTCACCTCGGCCACCGGATAGGCCAACGCGCCGTTCTCGATCCAATAGCCGGAGGCGCCGCGGCTGTATTCGCCGGTCACCATGTCGACGCCCTGGCCGAACACCTCGGTGACATAGAAGCCGCGCTTCAACGACGCGATCAGATCTTCCGGCGAACGCTCGCCGGGCTCGATGGCAAGGTTGGTCGAGGACGGCGAGACGGACGAGCCGCTGCGCGAGCCGCGCCCATTGGTGGTGAGGCCGAGTTCGCGCGCGGCCGAGGTCGACAGGAACCAGTGGTTCAGGACGCCCTTCTCGACCATCAGGAGCTTTTCGCCCTCGACGCCCTCGCCATCGAAGGGGCGCGAGGCCTGGCCGCGCCGCCGCAAAGGCTCGTCGGTGACGGTGATCGCGACTGACGCCACTTGCTTACCCATCATGTCGCGCAGGAAGCTGGTCTTGCGCGCCACGGCGGCGCCGTTGATGGCGCCGGCGAGGTGGCCGGCAATGCCGCGCGCGACGCGCGGGTCGAACACCACGTCGACCGGGCCGGTCGCCGCCTTGCGGGCGCCGAGCCGGCGCACTGCGCGCTCGCCGGCCTTGCGGCCGATGTCTTCCGGCGCGTCGAGATCGGCGAAATGCTGGCGCGACGAGAATTCATAGTCGCGCTCCATCGCCGTGCCCTCGCCGGCAATGACGCTGGTCGAGCGCGAGAACCGCGAGGCGACATACTGGCCGACAAAGCCATGCGAGGTGGCGAGAACCAACCCGCCCAGGCCGGCGCCGGCGCTGCTGCCCGAGGAATTGGTGACGCCTTTGACCGCCAATGCGGCCGCTTCGGCGGCAAGTGCTGCTTCCTTCAACTGGTCGGCCGACACCTCGGTCGGATCGAAAAGATCGAGATCGCGCAAATTACGCGCAAGCAGCGCGGGATCGGCGAGGCCCTGGAACGGATCCTCCGGCGAGACCTTGGCCATCGCCACCGCGCGCTCGGCGAGCGCCTTCGGGTCGGAAGCGGCGGTGGCCGAGACGCTCGCCACACGCTGGCCGACGAAGACGCGCAGCGAGACATCCTCGCTCTCCGACGATTCGGTGCCTTCGACCTTGCCCAGCCGCACCGAGACGCCGGTGGAGCGGCCGCGCACCGCCACCGCGTCGGCCGCGTCGGCGCCGGCGCGCCTGGCAGCCTCGACGAGCGCCGCGACGCGATCGGTCAATTTCGCTGCGTCGAGCTTGTCGGTCATAAGGTTGTTCCTGTTTGTTCACGCAGTCAGTCAAGTTGGTGCGAGAGGCCAGCCCCAGCCGTACCATCCCCCGCACCGTCATGGATGCTGCGCACCATCCATGGATGCCATGGGCACCATCATGGATGCGTTCGCACCATCTATTGTTCCGCCGACGCTTGTGCAATGGCGGATGCGGCAATCTCAAGGCAATCGCCGCGGTTCGTGCGGGATGTTTGCCGCAGCGGTTCGAAGGTAGCGTCAGTCGGCCACCGGCGCCCAGATCACGTCGTCGATCTTGGCGGCCCCGGTCGCCAGCATCACCAGCCGATCGAAGCCCAGCGCCGAGCCGCTCGCCTGCGGCATGAGCGCCAAAGCCGCGAGGAAATCCTCGTCCAGCGGATAGCGCTCGCCATAGACGCGCTCTTTCTCATCCATCTCGGCGGCAAAGCGGCGGCGCTGTTCGGCCACATCGGTGAGCTCGCCAAAGGCGTTGGCGAGCTCGACGCCGCAGCAATAGAGCTCGAAGCGCTCGGCGACACGCGGATCCTGCGCGCTCGGCCGGGCGAGCGCGGCCTCCGAAATCGGATAGCCGTAAAGGATGGTGGCCCGCCCCTGCCCCAGCGCCGGCTCGATTTTCTCCACCATCACCCGGCTGAACAGGTCGGCCCAGTTGTCGTCAGGCGCGGTGCGCAGCCCGGCGCGGAGCAGCGCTTCGTGAAGCGCGTCGCGGTCCATGCTGGCGTCGACCGACACGGTCGCCAGAAGATCGATGCCGGCATAGCGCAGGAAAGCTTCCGCCACGCTGAGCCTTTCCGGCTCGGCGAAGGGATCCGCCTCGCGGCCGCGGAAACGGAAGCTTTTGGCGCCTGCTTTTTCCGCGGCGAGCGCCAGGATTTCGGCGCAGTCGGTCATCAGGCGCTCGTAGGTCTCGCCGGCGCGATACCATTCGAGCATGGTGAACTCGGGGTGGTGCAACGGCCCGCGCTCGCGGTTGCGCCAGACCGCGCCGAGGCTGAAGATGCGTTCCTCACCGGCGGCGAGCAGCTTCTTGCAGGCGAATTCCGGCGAGGTGTGGAGATAGAGCGGCCGGCGCGATGCGTCGGGCCCGATCGCCTCGGTGGCGAAGGCGGCAAGATGCGCCTCGTTGCCCGGCGAGACCTGCAGCGCCGACGTCGTCACCTCGATGAAATCGCGTTCCGCGAACCAGCCGCGCAGCGCCGCCGCGATAGCGTTGCGCGCCATCAGCCGTGGCCGGCGATCAGCATGGATATGCGGCGTCCACCAGGGCGAAGCGTCGGTCATGGGCAGGAAAATCGCTCGCGAGACTGGCGGTTCGGCGCAAGATGCGCTAGGGCGCAGGCGAAGGCCGCCGCAGCCGATTTACGGCAATCAACGCTTGCAGGCCGAAAAACTCGATTAGGATTGAATACCGTGGTCAAGGTCATCGCCAGTTCCTTACGCAAAGGCAACGTCGTCGATAAGGACGGCAAGCTCTATGTCATCCTCTTTGCCGAAAACATCCACCCTGGCAAGGGCACGCCGGTTACCCAGCTCGACATGCGCCGCATCGGCGACGGGGTGAAGGTCTCGGAGCGTTACCGCACGACCGAAATGGTCGAGCGCGCCTATGTCGAGGAACGCGAGCACACCTTCCTCTATTCCGATGGCGAAGGTTTTCATTTCATGAACCCGGAAAGCTATGACCAGGTCGTGGCTTCGGAAGGCGTGGTCGGCGACATGGCGCCCTATCTGCAGGAAGGCATGGCCGTGCAGCTGGCGCAATTCAACGACGTGCCGATCTCGCTGGTGCTGCCACAGCGCGCCACGTTCGAGGTTGTCGACACCGAGCCGGTCACCAAGGGCCAGACGGCGTCTTCCTCCTACAAGCCGGCGATGCTTTCCAACGGCGTGCGCACGACCGTGCCGCCGCACATCTCCGCCGGCACGCGTGTGGTGGTGATGACCGCCGACGGTTCGTATGTCGAGCGCGCCAAGGACTGAGAGTCCGTTCTGAGGTTCGCAGAAACCCTTACCAGGCGGACCGATTGTCAGCGCGATTTATCCGCTGCCCGGCTGTCGGGGTCTGACCCGATTTGGGTCTTGTGTGCGCCAGACGGAGGCCGGTTCCGGCCTCCGCACTGCGCAAGCGATCATCTGAATCCGCCCTCATCTCATTGACATCAGGTCCGTGATCAGGCCGACCCTGACGAAGAACGTAGGTCTGGGGGACTCCGTGCAGCCGATGTCCCTCAACTGATCAGGTGTCAGGTCTGCCAACGCCCTACGTCCTGCGACGGCCCTCCGCCAGGCTGTGAAGGCCGCGACAGCTGCTGCAACGCTGTTCGACACTGCCCCAAGCAGCCGGTGTTTCGATGCGCGGGTCTTCGCGTAAGCTTCTGTGCGAGCCATTTTTGCTCTCCCGTTTCAGGTTACGATCAGAGCTTGCCACAGCGGCGATTTGCGGTTGTTCAGCCGAGCGTGAACCGTCGAGGGGAGGCAGGCGGGCCGCCGTTAAATCCGCGTTAAATCGACCGGCGAAGATGGTATTGTGCCGGCGCATTCGAAATTCGGAGGGGCGCAGTGCGCATCCGGTTGCTTGGCGATCTCGAAGTGACTTCGGCAGAGGGACAGCCTGTCCGCTTCGCGACGCGCAAGTCCGCGCTTCTTTTTGCCGCCCTCGCCTTGGCGGGTCGCCGTGGCCACCATCGCGAACGGCTTTCCGAGGGGTTTTGGCCGGGGCGCGGCGATGCACAGTCGCGAAACAGCCTGCGCCAGGCCCTTGCCGATATCCGGCGATCGTTTCCCACCGACGGCGATGCAGCCATTTCCATCGAGGGCGTTCAGGAAACGGTCGCGCTGACGGCCGGCCCGGACGAAGCGGATATCTGGGTCTTTGAACGCAAGCTCGCCGAAAGCGGGACGGCGGACCTCGCCTTCGCCGCCGAGCTCTACCGTGGCGACGTGCTTGCGGGCGAAGTCATTCCCGACGGCCTGGATGAATGGTTCAGCCCGCATCAGATCAGGTACCGGCAGAAAGCGCTGCAATTGGTGGAACGCCTCAGCCTCGCGCTGCCCGAAGCCGGAACTGCGGAAAACGCGGCCTGCGAACGGCTCGCGGAAAGGCTGCTCGCCTCGGATCCGACCGCGGAGGCGGCTCATCGGGCATTGATGCGGATCCACGCCGCCGGGGGCCACGAAAATGCGGCCCTGCGCCAGTTCGAGTCCTGCCGAGCGTTGCTGAGGAAGCACCTGGACGTGGAGCCGGAGGCACAGACGAACGCACTGGCGGCGACGCTGCAAACGCGCGGCGGAAATCGCCTGACCGCTACGACGCACGACATCGCCCAGCCGCCTCAGCCTGTCTCCGTCCCGGCAAGACCGTATGACCAGCCCTCGGTGGCAGTGATGGCCTTCGACAATCTTGGCGGGGTGGACGACGAGTATTTTGCCGATGGCGTCGTCGAGGAGATCACCGCCGCGCTTTCGCGCATCCGGGACTTCTTCGTCATCGCCCGCCAGTCGGCCTTCACCTACAAGGGACGCTTCGTCGACGTGCGCGATGTCGGCAGGGAACTCGGCGTCAGCTACGTGGTCGAAGGCACCGTTCGGCGGGGCGGCGACCGGCTGCGCATTTCCGTGCAGCTGGTCGATGCCGAGACACGGACACAGCTCTGGTCCGAGCGTTACGAGGGCGCGACCGAGGACGTTTTCGAATTCCAGGACAGGATCGCGGCGCAGGTGGCGGGCGCCATCCATCCGGCCATCCGCGGCGCCGAGATCGAGCTGGCCAAGCGCAAGCCGCCGACCAGCCTGCGGGCCTATGATCTCGTCATGCGCGCCTATCCGAGCATCTGGGGCCGCCGCAAGGACACCAACAACCAGGCGATAGAGCTGCTCAAGAAAGCGATCGCAATCGATCCGGCCTATAGCCGCGCCCATGCGCTCTTGGCATGGTGCCACGCCTCGAACGCCGCTTATCTGTGGGCCGAGCAACCTGAAAGCGAGCTGGAGAAGGCGCGCGCGGCGGTTGAGGCCGCGGGCTCGATCGGCGATGATCCAACCGCTTTGGCCGCCGCCGGCTCGGCGTTGAGCATGTGCGGCGAGCAGGAGCGAGCCGCCACCTTCATCGAAAAGGCGCTCACGCTTGATCCGAACAATGCGTGGGCATGGGCTCGCCATGGCTGGATCGCGATCTACAAGGACGAAGCCGCCCGCGCGGCGGAACGGTTCCAGCGGGCGATGACGCTGAGCCCGATGGATCCCTTCGCATTCAACATGAGGCTGGGGATGGCAACCGCGATGGCCAAGACAGGTTCTTTCGCCCAGGCCGTCGCGATCGCCCGCGAGGTGATCGCCGCCCATCCCGACATCATCATGTCCTATCGATACCTCGCCGCCTGGTCGGCGATGAGCGGCGACCTGGAGACCGCCCGCTGGGCCGCGCAAAAGCTGCTCACTGCCCAACCGGACTTCACGATCGAGCGATACCGGTCGCTGCCTATCTTTCGGAACACAGCGAAATGGGCGGACCAGATCGTCGAAGCCTTGAAGCAGGTAGGATTGCCCGAGCGCTGACGATCCGTTTAGCCACACCCTCAGGCGGCTATTTCCACCGGCAGGCCGGCGGCCCTCCATTCCGGCATGCCATCCTCGAGGCGGCGCGCGGAATGGCCGAGCGAGCGCAACGCCGCGACCGCTTCGAAGGACATCACGCAACATGGGCCGCGGCAATAGGCGACGACTTCCCGGCTGGTGTCGGCACTGTTCGCCCCGTTCGTGTTTTAACGGTCGAGACCCCAGATGTCCGGATTTCGTGCGAAGCACTCGGTCAGCATTTCGGTGAGCACCCGCACTTTCCGCGTGGGATGCTGACCCGGCGGGCGCACGACATAGACGGCCCCCGGAGGTACCGGATAGCGTGTCATGATCGGGACGAGTGCGCCGGAGGCCACATATTCATATGTGATGCAATCGGGGAGCCAGGCGATGCCGAGCCCTGCCGCCGCCGCCGCGGCAAGCGCCGTGGCGCTGTCGGCCTTGAACCTGCCCTGCGGCTGGACCGTAACGATTTTCCTGCCATCCATGAACTGCCAGGTTTCCGTTCCCTGCATGAGGGCCTGATGGGTGACGATCTCATCTGGCGTCTGGGGTGAACCGCGCGTTTGGATGTAATCCGGGCTTGCGACAAGCTTTCCATGGATCGGCCCGACGCGCTTCGCGATCAGGTTGGAGTCCTGAAGGTAGGCGCCCCGGATCGCGCAATCGAAACCCTCGGCGATCAGATCGACGAAGCGATCGCCGTAGGAGGTATGAATGTGAAGCTGCGGATGCTGGCGTGCCATTTCCGCGAGCACCGGGGCGAAGTGGGTTGGCCCGAACGTAAGCGGCATGGCAACCCTCAGGCGGCCGCGAAGATCGCCGGTCGGGAGGATCGTTTCCCTGGCGGTGTCGATCTCCGCGCTGGCTCGGGCCGCATGATCCCTGAACGTGATCCCCGCTTCCGTAAGTGCAGCGCCGCGGGTTGTTCGTGCAAGAAGCTGGACGCCAAGTTCCGCTTCAACCCGAAAGAGCCGCCGGCTGACGATTGACTTGGAGACGCCGAGCCGGCGCGCGGCGGCCGATACGCCCCCGGCATCGGCCACTGCGACGAATGTCTGCAGATCTTCGATGTCCATTCCGGCGTTCCTCATTTCGCGACACAGCTTGCCTCACTATGGCACTATCGCATCACCGAAAGGAACAGCAAATTGCGTCCAGGCAACGTCGCCCGCTGGCGCATGTCTCCCGTGAACCCATTGCCGTCCATAGCGGCAGAGAAAGGAAGTCTTGATGACCCCTCGTAACGGCCTCGATTCGCTTCTTCGCCCCGAAGATTCGGTCCTCGTTCTGATCGACCATCAGCCTTATCAGCTCGCAAATCTCAACAGCCACGATCCGCACATGGTGGTCAACAACACGACCGCGCTGGCGAAGCTAGCAAAAGCCTTCAATGTTCCAACCATTCTCACCAGCGTGATCGCGGCGCGCGGTGGACTTCTCTTTAAGCAGATCACGGACGTATTTCCGGACCAGGAAGTCATCGATCGCACCTGGGTGAACACCTGGCGGGACGAGAATGTGGTGAACGTCGTCAAGGCGACCGGCCGCAAGCAGCTGATCATCGCCGGCCTGTGGACCGAGGTCTGCGTCGCAATGCCTGTGATCCAGGCCGCCGGCGAAGGCTGGGACGTGACGGTGATCACCGACGCGTCAGGCGGGATTTCGAAGGAGTCTCACGAAGTTGCCATCCAGCGAATGATCGTGGGCGGCGCGAACGTGATGACCGTGATGGCGCTCGCTGGCGAATGGCAACGCGATTGGGCGCGCACCGAGCATGTCGAGGAGCTGACCGAGATTCTCATCCAGCACTTCGGCGGGAGCGGCATCGCGTATCTTTGGGAGCAGCAGCTTCTCAACACGCCGGTGCCAAGCACGGTGCGCTGATTAGGGTGGGGGTGGCGAAAGTCTTGAGCGATCCGCTCCGAACAAGCTGATTGCTTATCGAGCTGCGTCATCCCCTCTCCACAAGACGGCTGGCCATGCCTGAATGCAGGGCGGCCGGCATGATCGGCGACTGCTTCCTTCAGTCGTTACCCACGACCGCAGCCAGCTTCTCCTCATGAAAAGGACCATGCAGTCAGGGACAACTTACCGCCCTTGCGCTTAATATAGCCAACTCGCCGGCTTGGCCGGCAGTACCGAAACTGCTGTCAGCCAATTGTCAGGTTGAATTCGCGAAATGACCGTTGCCCGGATCTTTTCATTCCGTGGGTGACGGCACCAGATCAAGCCGCGGGACGAATTCCTCCAACTCGTCGTCCAGTAGTGGCGGTTCTTCCTCGGCCTCCTGCTTGGGCTCGACCATCAGAAGACCAACGACTATCAGCGCCAGAGAAACCCAGGTCAGCGCCGGTATTGCTTCGCCCAACAACAACATACTCCAGCCTATGCCGGCCGCGGTCACGGCGTAGGCGTTCTGGCTGGCGAAAACCGCACCAGTGCTGGAGATTAGCACCATGAAGAGCAGCATCGCCAAATTCCCCGCGACAGCCATCAAAAGGACGATCACGCCAAGCCGACCGGCCAACAGGTCAAGCGGAATGAAATCCTGATAAAAAGCGGCCATTGGGACCAGCATCAGAACTGAAACAGAAAGGGTTATGCCGAACAGGGCAACGTTATCGATATGGGCAGGTTTGCCCTCCGAGAGATAGATATCTTCAGTCGCGTAAGTAACGGGGATGATAAGGGCGATGACGAGCCACAGCCAATCCGTGGTCATTTCCCCAGGCTCCCCATAGAGGAGTATGATGCAGATGCCAACGAGACCCAATCCAAGTCCCAGAAAGCGCTTCAAATTGGGAGCTTCGGTCCGCATCAGGGCGGCGAACAGGAATACGGCAAACCCCTCCAGCACGATGACTATGGAGACGATAAAAGCCGGAAGTTTGCTTGCGACCCAATAAACCAGGACCTGGTTGATCACAGAGCTTATGAGGGCAAAGCAGAGGATGAACTTCCAATCCGCTCGCGTGAGTTCTTTCAGGCTCGGCATCGTCTTCCGCTTCAAGCTTATTCCGATGCAGAACAGGGCTCCGATTATGTCGATGAGGGTCGCCAGTCCGACCGGATGGGCTTCGACGAGCGAAGCCATCTTCGAAAGTGGCACGACAAGGCCCCATAAGCCGCCGCACGCGAGCAGCAGCAAGGCGCCGCGAAACGTGCGGACGTTTTGACGCATCTTGCGCTCGCGCTCGTAGACCTTCTGGGCCATTGTCGCGAACACGGTTGCAAGTTTGCCAAGACCATCCGGGCGGCTTGCCACATCGCGGATGCCGAGCTTCGAAGGGTTGAACCGCCCGGTTTCCAAGGTTGCGGCCGCCTTGGTCAATTTGGCTACCTGCCGCAAATACTCCGTCTCAACGTCACGGAGCCTCTTCTTCTCAATGCAGGTAGCGACACGTGCCTTGAGGAGGGCGAGTTCGAAGTCCTTGGGCAGAAAGTCCTCGGCGCCGAGTTCAATCGCCTTTACGACGCTGCTCATCTCATCGTCGAGCGCGGAAATCACGATGACCGGCACATCCCGAGTCCTGGGGGAGGCCTTCAGCGTCTTGAGCACCTCGAAGCCGTCCATTTCGGGCATGATGATATCGAGAAGGATGACGTCATAGCTTTCGGTCGCAAGCCGATCGAGAGCCGCGCGGCCGCTCTCTACTGCCTCGGCTTGATGTCCGAGAACTTCGACCGATTTCTTGAGCTTGATCCTTATGGTCTGGGAGTCGTCTACAACGAGTATCCTGCCAGGGCTGCTCACGCTATCCTCCCAAAATCCCTCGGAGTTCAGCCACCGCCGCCTCGAAGGCATGCGTTGCGCTGTCGATTTCGCGTGGGTCGGGTGGTTCGCCACGCGCACAGCTACCCTCTAGGCGAGCGCAGACTTCGGCGAGTTCGGTCGCCCCCA
This sequence comes from Mesorhizobium montanum, assembly GCF_033977145.1. NCBI lineage: Bacteria > Pseudomonadati > Pseudomonadota > Alphaproteobacteria > Hyphomicrobiales > Phyllobacteriaceae > Mesorhizobium > Mesorhizobium montanum. Next base: position 208,855 of record NZ_JAVIJF010000009.1, read on the forward strand.
TGTCCCTGGCATTCGATTTTAGGGAATGCGCGGCGCGGCGGGTGGCATTCAGGTTGGAAGCCTGTGCGGATGCCCGCAAGTCTTGCATGATGGATGGTGCTTCTTCGAGAAAGGACCCCACCAGTTCTAAAAGATCGGACTCCGCGCCACCCACAAGCTGGCGGAGCTTTGCAAGCGCCCCTCTGTCGATTGCCAACGCTACCCCCCGAACGCACGGTTTCTTCTGGCCCTCAGCCAGACCGGGAAATCGAATATCGCAGCTATACTAATTTAGTGATAGCTCATAATTTGAAACAACTCTGCCACGGCAACAGAGGTGATTGCGCCAAGACTCACCCTTGCGTCCTACCCCTCCGCCACGCCAGTCTCCGCGAGATCTTTTGCTGCGTCACCGCGTCTCTGCCGGGCGGCCGGCACTGCTTTGTTCAGCGAGGCGATGAGGTCCTCGACACGTAGCGGCTTGCTGAGATAGTCGTCCATGCCCGCTTCCAGATATCGCTCCCGATCGCCGGCCATGGCGTTAGCGGTGAGCGCGACGATGAGAGGCTGCCGCGCGTTTTCGCTACCCGACGCCCGGATTAATCTCGTCGCCTCAAGGCCATCCATGTCCGGCATTTCGATATCCATCAGAATGACGTCATGACTGGCTTGGATGTAGGAGGAGACCGCCGACCGCCCATCGACTGCCAAATCCGGCCGGTAGCCCAGACGCTCGAGCACCTTGGAGCCGAGCTTTCTGTTGGTGGCATTGTCGTCCACGAGGAGTATCCGAAGCGGAAGCTTTTCCGCCATCGCGCTATCAAGCGCCGTTCCTTTCGGTTGATCAGGTCTGTGGTAGCGCGTAGGGGTTCCGGCGAAGATCGAGAGCAGCGCGTTCAACAACGGCGAAGGCTTGATCGGCTTGGAAAGCGCGGCCGCGAACTTTAGGCCTTCCATCTCCTTTTTCCTGTCTTCCGACATCGGAACCATCGAACTCAGCAACACCAGCGGAACGCTGTCCTTACTTTCGAGTGCCCGTATCTTTCTGGCCAGTTCGATCCCGTCCATGTCGGGCATGTTCATGTCGAGAACGATGACATCGAAGACTTCACCTGCCTCAAGCCTTAGCAGCGCGTCGGCCGGATGTTCGCTTGCCGATGCAACCATATTCCATGACTGCGCCTGCAGGGACATGATGCGCCGGTTCGTAGCGTTGTCATCGACGACCAGCAGTCGCTTGCCGGCCAGCTCGCCAGTTGCCGGCAGCGCTTTAGCCGCTTTTTGGCTCGAAGCCACTGGAGCGCGGATCGTGAAGAAGAATGTCGTGCCCTTTCCTTCTGCACTATCGACCCAGATCTCACCGCCCATCAACTCTACCAGACGCCTGCTGATGGCCAGACCGAGGCCAGTCCCGCCATAGCGCCTGGTCGTAGAGGCATCGACCTGGCTGAACGATTTGAAAAGGCGATCCATCCGGTCCCTCGGTATGCCGATACCCGTATCGCGCACGGCGAACTGGAGTGTGCACATGTTCCGCTCGCCGTCCGCTTGTGAACCGGCATTTGCGGCTGCGGACGGTACCGCCACCACCGAAAGGACGATCTCTCCCCGCTCAGTGAATTTGACAGCGTTGTTGAGGAGATTGATCAGCACCTGCCGCAGCCGGCTGCTATCGGCAATGATCGCTTCCGGCGTGCCCGGCTCGACGAGATAGCTGAGGTCCAACCCCTTCTCGGCCGTCCTTGGCGCGATCAGATCGATCGCACTTTCGAGGCACTCGCGCAGTTCGAACTGCCGAGGATCGAGATCGAGTTTGCCGGCCTCGACCTTGGAGAAGTCGAGGATGTCATTGATGACGGTCAGCAAAGCTTCCGCGCTGTTGTTTATCGTCTCGCCGATTTCCCGCTGCTCGTCGTCCAGCTTCGTGGCAAGCATCAAGTTGGCCATGCCGATTACGCCGTTCATCGGTGTGCGGATTTCATGGCTCATGGTTGCCAGAAACGTGCTCTTCGCCTCGTTGGCCGATTCGGCCGCCTCCTTCGCCTGCTGGAGAGCGAGGGACAATTGCTTCAACTCCGTCACGTCCTGAGTGGACGAGACGATGCGCGACCAGTCATTTGCCGGATCGCCAGGAAGCTGCACCGTCTCGACAAGGTAGAGATCGCGTCCGCTAAAATCCTGTTCGACGACCTCGGTTGAAGTGTGCAGGTGGCCATCGAGATATTGCGCTACGGCATCGGGATAGGTTGCCCAGGAATGTTCACCGGTGTCCGCCTCCAGTCGAGTTCGCAATGCATCCTTGCTTTCAGCGCCGTAGAGACGAACCAGAGCATCGTTGAAATCGATCCAGCGCACGGAAGCGTGGAGTGACTCCGCCACTTGTGGATTGTCTCGTAGGTAGTCGCGAATGTCGCCGATCCCCTGCCTTACCAAGCCGTCGACGATAACTTTGAGACCTGACCAATCCTCCTCCCAAAGCGGAATCGGAGCTGACTCGAAAAGTTGACGGAACCGTCCTTCGCTCTGGCGAACGGCGGCCTCGGTATACTTGAGATCGCTGAACAGCTGCGCATTGTGCAGGGCGGCACCGGCAGTGGCTGCGATGGTGGAGAGCAACCGGAGGGAGTCGTCGTCGAACATACCCTCGCGAGTTGTGCTCTGCACACTGATCACGCCGACGTTGCCCTGAGCGGTCTTGATCGGAACACCAAGATACGACAGTGCGTCCTTACCCACCGGAGTTGCCCCAATTTTCGCACCGCGTTCGGCCACATCCTGGTTGATGAGCAACGGCGCTCCGGTTTCCAGGATTTTACTCGTCAGGCCTTCGCCCAGCCGAAGCGTGGTAAAGGCTTCGCCGAATTGATAAGGGAAATGAATGAGCTTCGTCTTTGGATCGAGCAAAGCGACGTAGACGATGTCGGCGCTGAAGATTTCCTGCATCTGATCGCCGATCAACTGAATCGTGTTGCCAAGTTCGGCTTCGCCGATCAGTGCCTGGCTGACCTTACTGATCGCACCTAGTTCTGCCGCGCGCTGTTGCGTCTCCTTGAGAAGCCTCTGGGTCTCGTCGAACAGGCGGGCGTTGGCGATCGCGACACCCATGTTGGAGGCTATCGTCTGCAACAAGCGTACGTGGTTCTCGTCGAACGCGTTCTTTTCGTAGCTTTGTACGCTAACCACGCCGAGCGTTCTTTCGCCCGAATTTATCGGCACGCCAATGTAGGACGAGGTCCTGTCCTCTTCATAAGGAAAATAGGCGCCGCGCCTTCTTCCCTCTTCCATGGTGCTGAAAACCAACGGCTTTCCCGTGGAGATGATTTCCGATGTAAGACCGATCCCGAGTGGGAACGGCTCGATGGCCTTGTAACCCCTGTAGTAAGCGTAAGGCACTCGAACCAATCCGGATTGGCTGTCGTGCAACAGAATCTCGCTGACATCGGTGCCGAAGGCCTCCCTGACCTTGTCGCCTACCAGCCGGATGACGGTGTCGACGTTCAACGACTTCGTCATCGCTTCGCCGACGCTGTTGAGAATGGCGAGTTCCTTGGCCCGGTCTTGCGCCACCTTGAGGAGTCGCTGCGTCTCGTCGAACAGGTATGCGTTGGCAATGGCAACGCCCATGCTGGACGAGAGCCCTTGCAGCAGGCGCACATGATCTTCGTTGAATACATTCTTTTGGTAGCTCTGGACGCTAACCACACCCAGCGTTCTGTCGCCGGCAATGATCGGGACGCCGAGATAGGACTCGGTCCGGTCGTCCTGCGTCGGCATCAGCGCGCCCAGAGCAATGTGCTCCTCTATATTCCCTAACAGCAGTGGCTTGCCCGACAGTATGACTTTCGAAGTCAGGCCTTCGCCCATTACAAATGGTTCAGGATCCTGGTAGTCGCGGTAGAATGCGTAAGGGACAGTGATCAGATCGGACGTCTCATCGCGCAGCAAGATTTCGGTTACCTCAGTGCCGAAGATCTCGCGAACCTTGTCGCCGACAATTCGGGTCACTGTCTTCACATTCAACGTCTTCGCCATCGCTTCGCCGACGCTATTGAGAATGGCGAGTTCCTTTGCGCGGTCCTCTGTTACTTTCAGCAGCCGCTGAGTTTCGTCGAAAAGGCGCGCGTTGGCAATCGCGACGCCCATGCTAGAGGATAACCCTTGCAACAGGCGCATATGATCTTCGTTGAACGCATTCTTCTCGTAACTCTGCACGCTGACAACGCCCAGGGTTCTGCCTCCGGCGATGATCGGCACGCCGATGTAGGATTCGGCTCTCTCCGCTTCAGTGAGTGCGATGACACCGAACTCAAGGGACTGTTCGAAAGTCCCTAAATTCAGAGGCTTTCCGGAGAGGATAACCTTGGAGGTCAATCCTCCGCCCAAAGCAAACGGTTCGACATCCTGATACTCGCGATAGAATGAATACGGGACGGTGATCAGATCAGAGATCTCATCGCGTAACAGGATTTCGGTAATGTCCGCCCCGAATATTTCGCGCACCTGATCGCCGACGATGCGGGTCACCGTCTTGACATTCAGCGTCTTCGCCATCGCATCGCCGACGCTGTTAAGAATGGCCAGTTCCTTGGTCCGTTCTTCGTTGACTTGAATCAGTCGGTTGTTTTCCACGGCAAGACGGTCAAGTTCGATCACCGCGACCGCATTGGCACTTTCCAATTCGGTTATGCGCTGGTTAGCGGATGCCAGGCGGCTGGCGAGGTCGCCTTCAACTGAGCCCTGCATATCGGCTTCTCCCAAAGGGACATTCCGCCAAGAGTTCGGCATCCTTCCCCCAACTGCCCATCGCATATTAGCAGGTAATGTTACATACCAAGCACTTGATTGACAGTACCTGGCGCGCGCTGCTCTTTGCGCCGCCGGCTCAGGACGTCCTCCTGCGATGTCTGCTTCTGACGCAATCGCGACCTCAGCATCGGCACCAGCAATGTCCGCTTTTGGTAGGCGGCCAAGTCGGCCGTTCGTCGGCCCACTCAGCCATTCCCCATATTGTAATCAGGCGTCTGGAATTGGGCGCTTAGTCGCCTTTGGGCCCGCGAGCATTCCGCGCTGCTAGCCCCGATACCAGGCGGCCATCTCCACCGGCAGGCCGGCGGCTCTCCATTCCGGCATGCCGTCCTCCAGGCGCCGGGCGGAATGGCCGAGCGAGCGCAGCGCCGCGACGGCCTCGAAGGACATCACGCACCACGGACCGCGGCAATAGGCGACGATTTCCCTGCCGGCGTCGGCGCTGCCGGACCACGTCTTGATTTCACCCAACGGAACATTGATCGCGCCGGGCACGTGGCCGAGCGCGAACTCGTCCGCCGGGCGGACGTCGATCAGCGTCACCAGCCCGTCGCGCATCAGCGCCTGGAGCTCGTCGCGCGTCACCGGCCGCATGTCGTCGCGCGCATCGAAATAGCGGCGCACGATGCGATCGACTTCGGCGAGGCGCCGCTCGGCAACGCCGCGCACCGAGGCGAAGGCCGACAGCACGCTGGTATCGCTCAGCGAATAATGCACGAACTTGCCGTCGCGCTCGGCCGAGACGATGCCGGCACGGCGCAGCGCCTGCAGATGCTGGGAGACGTTGGCGACCGGCTGGCCGAGCTTGGCGGCCAGCGCCTCGACACTGCGCGCGCCTTGCGCCAGATGCTCGATCATCTCAAGGCGCAGCGGGTGCCCGAGTGCCTTGGCCACGATCGCGAATTGTTCGTAGAGCGCCTGTTTCGGATTGCGGATTGACATCGGCCTTTCTGCAACGCATCGTCATTCAATGTAATAATTGAATGACAGTTTCGACCTGCTGTCAAGCCGGGCGGCTCGCCCGGTGCAGCTGCCCGTCCGGAGGAAAAGCGATGATTTTCAGGCAGTTCCTGCATAGCGACCCGGTCGCCGCCTCCTATCTGTTCGGCTGCGGCGGCAAGGCTTCCGCGGCGATCGTCGATCCGGTCGGCGACATCGCGCCCTATGTCGAGGCGGCGCGCGCGACCGGCATGCGCATTCTCTATGTCGTCGACACGCATATCCATGCCGACCACATCTCGGCAGGGCGATCGCTCGCCGAGGCGACCGGGGCCGAATACGTGCTCTTCGAGGGCGCCGAGGCAGGCTTCCCGTTCCGGCGCGTGAAGGACGGCGAGGTGCTGGAGCTCGGCAATGTGACGGCGACGGTGATGCACACGCCGGGCCACACGCCGGAGCATCTGAGCCTTCTGGTCACCGACCGGACGCGGTCGACCGAGCCCTGGTTCGTGCTCACCGGGCATACGCTGATGGTCGGCGATCTCGGCCGCACCGAGCTTGCTTCGAGCGCGCAGGACGGGGCGCGCGCGCTTTATGCCAGCGTGCGCCGGCTGAAGGAATTGCCCGACCATATCGAGGTGCTGCCCGGCGCCTATTCGGGCTCGGTCTGCGGCCGCTCCCTGAGCGGCAAGCCGACATCGACAATCGGCTTCGAGCGGCGCTTCAACAAGGCCTTCCGCATCGAGGATGAGGGTGAGTTCGTCGCCGCCATGACCGCCGACATCCCTCCCCCGCCGCCGGAGGCCGCCCGGACCCGGGCGGTCAACGCCGGGGCGAAATCTTGAGCGCAGCGGCGCCCGCCGTCGCGCTTGGCCTCAAGGCCAACTGGAAGCAATTCGCGCTCTTGGTGCTGATCAACGCCTTCGTCGGCGGCATGGTCGGCATCGAGCGGACCGTCGTGCCGCTGATCGGCGCGGAGGAATTCGGCGTCGCCTCGACCACGCTCATCGTCTCCTTCATCGTCAGCTTCGGCGTGGTCAAGGCCTGCGCCAATCTCGTCTCCGGCCAGCTCGCCGACACATGGGGCCGCAAGCGCGTGCTGATACTCGGCTGGCTGTTCGGCCTGCCGGTGCCCTTCATCATCATCTGGGCGCCGAGCTGGGGCTGGATCGTCGCCGCCAATGCACTGCTCGGCATCAACCAGGGGTTCGCCTGGTCGATGACGGTGATCATGAAGGTCGACCTGGTCGGGCCGAAATCGCGCGGGCTTGCCGTCGGCCTCAACGAGTTCGCCGGCTATCTCGCCGTCGGCGTCACCGCTTTCCTGACAGGTTATCTGGCGAGCCGCTACGGGCTGCGCCCGGTGCCGATCTATCTCGGGGTCGGCTATGCGATCCTGGGCGCGGCGCTGTCGATCCTGCTTGTGCGCGACACGCGCGGGCATGTGCGGCTGGAACTGGCCAACCATCCAAAACAGGCTTCGCCGCTCAGCTTTCGCGAGATCTTCATGCTGACCTCGTTTGGCGACCGAAATCTTTTCGCCGCATCGCAAGCCGGCCTGGTGAACAATCTGAACGACGGCATGAGCTGGGGGCTGTTTCCGCTCTTCTTCGTCGCCAATGGGCTCAGCGTCGAGCGCATCGGCATCCTCAAGGCGGTTTATCCGGCGGTGTGGGGCATCCTCCAGGTCGCGACCGGGCCGCTGAGCGACCGCTGGGGCCGCAAAGGGCTGATCGTCGCCGGCATGTGGGTGCAGGCGGCGGGGCTTCTGCTCACCGCCATGACGCACGATTTCGGCTGGTGGCTGCTGGCGAGCGCCATCCTCGGCCTCGGTACGGCAATGGTCTATCCTAGCCTGATTGCCGCGGTGTCGGACGCCTCGCATCCGTCCTGGCGGGCACGCTCGCTCAGCGTCTATCGCTTCTGGCGCGACCTCGGCTATGCGATCGGAGCGCTGTGCGCCGGCCTGATCGCCGATTTCTTCGGCTTCGTCGCGGCGATCGGGGCCATCGCCGCGCTGACCTTCCTGTCGGGCGCGATCGTCGCAGTGGCGATGCGCGAGCAGCGGACCGCTGCACTTCCTGCGGCATCAGGCAAAGGTTAACGCCGGCCCCGAACAAGGAACCCGTTTACGATATCGTAAGCTTGTTGCTGCGGGGCATCGGCCGGTCCGCTACAATCGCGGAAGTTGAATTTCCTCGAGATCGCGCATGAGCAGCCCGAACCGCATGCCGTGGGTGGACACGGCAAAAGGCCTTTCCATCATCCTGGTGGTGATGATGTATGCCGCCTACAACACCGGCGAATACACCAACGGCGTCGGCTTCCTGCATTATGCGATTGGCTTCGCGACGCCCTTCCGCATGCCCGAGTTCTTCCTGATCTCTGGCCTTTTCCTGTCGCAAGTGATCGACCGGCCATGGCGGCGCTATGTCGACCGGCGCGTCGTCCATTACCTCTATTTCTACGTGCTATGGGCGATCATCTCGATCGGGCTGAAGATCGGCATCTTCAGCCGCGATCCCGCCGGAATGCTGCATGACCTGGCAATGGCCGTCGTCCAGCCCTATGGCGTCTTGTGGTTCATCTATATGCTCGCCGTGTTCGGCCTCGTGGCGCGCCTCGTGCGCGAGCTTCATGTGCCGCACTGGATCGTCATAGCAATCGCGGCCGCGCTGCAGATGTGGGCGCCGCGTCCGGACAGCTACGCCCTCGAGCAGTTCGCGGCCTATTTCGTGTTCTTCTATCTTGGCTTCGTCCTGGCGCCGCTGGTGTTCCGGCTCGTCGCGTGGACGCAAGGCCGGCCGGCGATTGCCGTTGCGGGCCTGCTCGCGTGGGCGCTCGTCAACGGCCTGCTCGTCTATTCGCCGGGCTACGCTATGCAGCCGGTCGGCATGCAGATGGGCCTGGCGGCATGGCCGCCGCTGCATCTGGTTCTCGCGGTCGCCGGTGCCGTGGCGCTGTGCGTTGCGGGCGGTTTCCTGTCGAAATTCGCCTCGATGGAATGGCTGCGCTGGCTCGGCGAGCATTCGCTCGTCGTCTATGTCGCCTTCACCATCCCGATGTCGATCTTCCGCGGCGCAGCGCTGGCAAGCGGTCTTCTGACCGACACCGGCATGCTGAGCCTTGCGGTCCTGCTCGTTTCGGTCATCAGCCCGGTGGTGCTCTACTTCATCGTCAAGCGCATCGGCTTCGGCAACTTCCTGTTCGAGCGGCCCGCCTGGGCGCATATCGACGGGCCGAACGCCGCGAAGGCCTCCAACAAGCCCATGACGCGGCCGGCGCGCGAAGCGGCCTGATCGGACCGCCTCTTCAGGCGAGCGGTCACGTGCCGGCATCGTATCCCGGACGGCGCACGGCCCGGACCTTGCCGCTGCCGCCGCCACCGCAGAAGAAGCAGCCCTTGCCATCGGATTCCAGCCCGGACACGCCGGTCCCGGCCGGCATCTCCAGCGTCTGCAGCACCTCGCCCGAGCGCGGATCGACGCGGCGCAGATCGCTCTCGTCGCCTTCCCAGGTGCCATGCCAAAGCTCGCCGTCGACCCAGGTGACGCCGGTGACGACGCGGTTGGATTCGATGGTGCGGATGATCTTGCCGGTCTCGGGATCGATCTGATGGATCCTGCGGGCCCGATGCTGGCCGACCCAGAGCGAACCCTCGGCCCAGGCAAGACCTGAGTCGCCGCCATTGCCCGGCGCCGGGATGGTCGCGATAACCTTGCCGGTGCCCGGATCGATCTTGTGGATGCGGTCCTCGGCGATCTGGTAGAGATGCTTGCCGTCGAACGCTGTGCCCGCATGCGAAGCGACGTCGATCGACTGCACGATCGCGCCGCTTTCGGGATCAAGGGCGTTCACCTTGTCGCCATCGGCGAACCACACTTTCTTACCGTCATAGGTGACGCCATTGACGCGCTCGGCGCCCGGAAAGGGTCCGTATTCACGCAGGATCTCGGCGGCTGCTCTTTTCATTTCTAATCTCCATCGATCTGAACGATCTGCAGCAAACTAATCGCTCGGCAGCGGGCCCGGGAGTAACAAGACAGTCGGGAATCCGGTCACCGGCGGCATCATCCAGCGGCGCGCCCGGCCGCGGCCGACCGCCTGCACCTTGTCCTCGCCCGACAGCCGCTCCAGAGCGCGCTGCACGGTGCGCGCGCTGGCGCCAAGCGCGATCGCCAGCGCCGAACTCGACCAGGCCTCGCCATCGGCCAGGAAGGCGAGCATCGCGCCGTGCTCGTCCTCGACCGGCGGCGCCAGCACGGCGACCTCGGCGACGTTCAGCGGCGTGAGCGCAAAACCGGCCGCCGTCGCGTCGATCCCTGCCAGCGCGGCGAGCTCGGCCCGCAGCCGTCCCATCTCGACCCTGAGCCGCGCACGATGCGACTCGTCGGCATGCTTTGCCCGGAAGGCGCGCCTCAGCAGCGTCTCGCGCGATGCATCGGCCGGCCATGCCTCGGCGAGCGTGCGCGCCAGCGCGAACAGCACCGGCCGGGTTGCCAGCGAAACGACCGCGTCGGCTTCACGCACGACGTTGCGGCAGGCATCGATGACCAGCGCGCCCGAACTCAGCAGTGCCTCGACCTCGTCGAGCAGAAGCTCTTTCTGCGCGCCGCGCGCGATCAGCCGGCCGACCGGGGTGTTCAGAACCAGCGATGCCGCTTCGACTTCGGCCCGCAACGCCGGGATGTTGGCTTCGTAAGCGGCAAGCGATGCCCTGCCGAACGCCGAGCGCGCCGCCTTGGTCCTGAGACGCCGGACCGCGATGCCGGCGGCGGCCAATTCATGCGCGACGCGCGCGACCGGCGGCAGCGGCGCCGGATCGAAATCCGAAAGCAGGCGCTCGGCCTCGTCGAGACGGCCGATCAGGATGAGGCGGCGCGCCTCGAGGCTGCCGGCATAGGCGGCGTTCAGCCGGTCGCCATGCGCGGCAAGCGTCGCGCGGGCGGATCGCAAAGCCTTCTCCGGCCAGCCGAGGTCGCGCGAAACCAGCGCGATCTCGGCCTCCGCCACGACGCAGCGGGCGCGCGCCACCGCTTCCCTCGGGCTGAAGGCGCGGGCGGCGTCCTTCAGCAGCGCCTTGGCCTTGGCGAAATCGCCAAGCTGCGCCATCGCGATTCCGCGCAGCGCCAACGCCGGCGCGTCGTCGCGCAGCGCCACGCGCTTCAGGGCGCCGAGCGGATCGCCGGCGGCAAGCGCGCGGCCCGCAGCATTGATCAGCGAGTCCATGAAGAACCCGCCTCAAAGCTTGCCGCAGCAAATCGCGTCACACTTGTAACTCTCACCATCGAACCGTGCGGCCCTATGTCTGTCCTCGTCACCCCCAACCAAACCCAAGAACGGGACAAGAGCAATGACCCAACACATGAAGACACCACCGGTCGTTTCGCAGGAAGCATGGGAAGGCGCGTATGGAGAGATGCTGGTTAAGGAAAAGTCCCTGACCCGCGCCCGCGACGCTTTGGCCGCCGAACGCCGCCGCATGCCGTGGATGGAAGTCAAGAAGGACTATGGCTTCGAAGGCCCGAACGGCAAGGCGAGCCTGCTCGATCTGTTCGAAGGCCGCCGCCAGCTTGTCGTCTACCGCGCCTTCTTCGAGCCCGGCGTCTTTGGCTGGCCGGAGCACGCCTGCCGCGGCTGCTCGCTCGGCGCCGACCAGGTCGGCAACCTCGCCCATCTCAACGCCCGCGACACCACCCTTGCCTATGCCTCGCGCGCGCCGCAGGCCGACATCCAGCGGCTGAAGCAGCGGATGGACTGGAAGATGCCCTGGTACACCATCACCGACAGCTGGGATAAGGATTTCGGCGTCGACGAATGGCACGGCCACAACGTCTTCATCCACGACGGCAAGCGCATCTTTCGCACCTATTTCGTCAACAACCGCGGCGACGAAGCCTTTGGCACCGTCTGGAGCTATCTCGACGTCACGCCGCTCGGCCGCCAGGAGGTGTGGGAGGATTCGCCCGAGGGCTATCCGCAGACCCAGACCTACAAGTGGTGGAACTGGCACGACAATTACGAAGAAGGCGCCGCCCCCGACCAGAAATGGGTCGAGATATCTGACGCCGGCGAAGCGGCGTTCCGCAACAAGGACGCCTCAGCGTGAAGCGACTCCGGTGGCGCAACCCGCGCGCCGCCGGAGCCGATCTCTGCGCCCTTGTTCCTATGGGCTTGAAAACCTGACCGCTTAGAAGGTGGAACCATGAGCATCGATCCCCCTCGCCCAACCGGCCTGAGCGGCTTCGGCCTCGCCGACTGGCTTTGCCTCGCCGCGGCGCCCACCTTCGCTACGATGGCGCTGCTGACGGCGGCCTATGGCGGCCAGGACATGATGTGCATGTCAGGCGCCTCGGTGCTCAGCGGCATGGTGCCGATGTATCTCCTGATGGCGGCGTTCCATCTCGCGCCCTGGCTGCGGCTGGTGGCCAGGCGGGCGTGAGATCTTCGTTAGCGCCGTATGGCTTGACGACCGCTGAGAAATCGAAAGTCCGACCCGCTGCCCCTCCAGGTCTTGACGAAAACAGGCGCGCCTGTTTGAGACACGGGAGCAAATGGGGACATTTGCTCCGCGGGGAGATGAGCAAGCGGTGGGCAAGCTGTGAAGCGCGTTTTTCGGTTGCTTGCCGCTGTGATCATGGCGTCCGGCGTGAGCGGGTGCACAAGCATTTCCTACTACGCGCAGTCGTTGGAGGGCCATGTGCAGATCATGGCGGCGCGCAAGAATGTTGCGAAGCTGATCCGCGATCCCTCGACGCCAAAGGCGCTGCGCGGCAGGTTGACGTCGGCGAGCGCCATACGACGGTTCGCGACAGATGAACTGGCCTTGCCCGAAAACAATAGCTACCGCAGTTATGTCGACATCGGTCGGGACGATGTGACCTTGGCCGTTTTTGCCGCGCCGCAATTCTCTCTCGCGCCGACAACGTGGTGCTTTCCAGTCTTCGGCTGCGTTCCCTACAAGGGTTATTTTTCGCGGAAAGACGCGCTCGAAAGTGCCGCTGAACTGCAGCGACAGGGGCTGGACGTCTATGTGTCCGGCGTCACCGCATATTCCACGCTGGGCTGGTTCAGCGATCCGCTGCTCAGCACCATGCTGCGTCAGGACGACACCCATCTCGCAAGCCTTATCTTCCATGAGCTGGCACATCAGAAAGTCTATGTGAACGGCGACTCCGCGTTCAACGAGGCTTTCGCGGTTACCGTCGAAACCACCGGTACGAGGAAATGGCTCCGCGCCACCGGCAATCGCGCCGGATTGCGCAGTTACGAAATCGATCGCAAGCGCAAGGCGGATTTTCTCGAACTGATATCGAAAACCCGGGACGAGCTGAGGCAGGTCTTTGGAAGTCCCCGTAGCCCGGAGCAGATGGCGGCCGCCAAAGCAGCCACGATCGACAGGCTGCGGGTGCGCTACCGGCAAATGCGCGACAAGCGATGGGGCGGATACCGCGGATACGACGCCTGGTTCGATAGCCCTATCAACAACGCAAAGCTTGCTGCGACCGCCGTCTACGGCGAACAGGTTCCGGCGTTTCTTCGCTTGTTCGACTTGTGCTCTGGCGACTATCCGAGGTTCTACGCCTCTGTTCGACGGATCGGAAATTTGCCCGCACCTTCCCGAGCCGAAATGCTTAAAACTGCGGCCACGTGTAGTTGACCATGTAAGGAATTCACTATCCGGAGGCCGCGCGGGCAATGTTGGACAATTATGAGGTGGACAGGTTCGGCGTGATCCACCAGATCGACTTCACGCCGATCAAATACGACAAGAAATACATTTCCTATTACGAGGACCTGAGCGACCGGACCATCAAGCTCGGATATCAGCGGCTTGGCTGGGTGCTTGGCATCACCGGCGAGATCCCTCAATCCGTGCTGGAGATTGGATATGGCACAGGCACATTCGTCGAAGCCGCTAAAATAACCGGCGTCGTCGATTGCGCCGGCTGCGATATCGCTGAGTTTCCTCTGCCAAAGGGCGTCCGCTTTGTCGATTGGGATGAGGCGCTCGCCGGCGCGTGGGACCTCGTCGCCATGTTCGACGTGATCGAGCACATCCCGGACCTCAGTTTCCTTTCCCGCCTTCAGACCCGCCACTTGGCCATCACCGTCCCCTATTGCCGCTGGCGCGAGTTCGGCGCCGGCGGCGACGCGTGGTTCCGGACGTGGCGCATGCGCCTGCCCAACGAGCATCTGCACCACTTCGACCGTGACTCGCTGGTGGCGCTCCTCGCTGCCAGCGGCTTCCAATGCGTGACGCTGAACTGTTTCGAGGACGGGATCAGACTGCAGCCCGGAGAAGCGGGTCCGAATATTCTGTCGGGCTTCTTCAGGAAGCTTTAGGCCCGGTTGCGGCGCCAACCAAAAGGCCAGCACGGTCACGTTGGCGACGCGCTCGAGATATTTGTCCGTCGGCGATTTCTGGTCCGACGCCGCAGATGGCGGTCGCCTTGTAACTGACCCCACTACCGGCGCGCTCGGGTGGCAAGGTGCAAGCATCTGCTCGCACCCACCACCTGCAAGAGCAGCGATCGGGGCCGCTGGCTCAGTCCGTGCCGCTGATTTCGAGTTCGCCGGCAAGTACCTGTTCGTTGGGATCGATCGGACCCAGGTTCTTCACGACGTGGAACCGACCGCGCCGCGCCTGCGCGATGTACATGTTCATGCGGACGTGATGCTGACCGGGCACCATTTCGGCCGGACCGCCCGGTCCCTCGCCGATGCGGGCATGATCGAGCGCCCGGATGACCGCGTCGCGCTCGACGGTGCCGGCCTCGTTAACCGCCGCTTCCCACATCCTGATCGCCCGGTAGTGGCCGGTGCAGCCGCTGCCTGCCGTCAGCATCGCGCTGCCGGGGAACCTGTCTGCATAGCGATGCAGGAGCGCGCGGCCGAACGGATCGTCGAGTTCCTGGTAGTAGTCGAGGCAGCTGCAGAGCCCCTCGATCTGCTCGGACGGCACGAGATTGAAGAAGTTCTCGTCGAAGTAGGTGCAGACGATCCTACCGCCCCGCTTGCCGAAACCGGCCTTGTGCAGCTCGTCGAGGAACGGCGTCAGTCCCGGCGGAACGATGGTGTTGAACACCACCTCGCCGCCGCTCGCCATGATCTGCTGCACCGTCCGCCGGAAATCGACGGTATCGAGCGGGAAATACTCCTCGCCGACGATCTCGCCGCCATTGGCGCGCACCACCCGGCTCGCCGCCTTGTTCAAAATGTGGGGCCAGATGTAGTCGGCCGACGGCAGATAGAAGCTTTTCGCCCCGGTGCTCTTCATCAGCCACGGTATCAGCGGCTCGACCTGCTGCGCGGGCACGGGACCCGTGCAGAAGATCAGGGGATCGTTTTCCTGCCCCTCATACTGCTCGGTGTAGATGTAGAGCGTCCTGCCCCGCGCGACTGCTTCGCTCTTGATGGCCAGGCGGGTCGAGCTGTAGATGCCGCCGACGACCAGGTCCACCTTGTCGACATCCACGAGTTTGGCGGCGCTTGCCTTGGCGGCGCTGTCGGTGGTCTCGCCATCCTCGATGACGAGCTTCACCGGCCGGCCGAGCAGGCCGCCTTTGGCGTTGATGTCGTCGACGAGCATGGTCGTGAGGTTGGCATTGGCGATGCCCATGAAGGACAAGGGGCCGGTGAGTTCGGCGATAAGGCCGATCTTGATGGGTTTCGGATCCATCTGATTTCTCCGATTGTTGGGGTTTCGTTCGGGCGCGCCGCCGCCGTGGATGGCAGGCGGCGCGCAGCGTGAAGATCAGGCCTCGTAGTGGCCGAGCAGAAGTGCGGCCTGCGGCTTCCCGACGTGGCCGGCTTCCTGCATGATCCCGGGCACCTCGGGGTCCGACACGAAGTTCTTCCAGCCCTCGGCGTCCCAGTCGAAGATAGCCCAGATGCGGTCGGCCTCGCTGGGGTCGCGGAACACCGTTGCGCCTTGCGAGCCGTGCAGCCGGCGCTTGTCGGCGCCCTTGGTCGAAAAGATACTGATGAAGCGGTCGAGATCCGCCACCTTGGTCGTTGCGAGAAGCATGGGAGTTCCTCCTGTCGGTCGCGGCCACCATTGGTCCGTCGACAGGATGACGATGCGCCCCTTCGAACAGGCGCACATGGGGTGTATTCCCTATGCCTGGGTCTCGCCCGGCCGGACAAGGCCGTGCTCGACCGCATAGAGCGCGGCGGCGGCGCGGGTGGTCACGCCGACCTTGGAATAGACGTTCTGGATATGGTGGTCCGCGGTCTTCGGCGAGATATCCAGTTTCCGCGCCACTTCCTTCGCCGTCAGGCCGGCGGCGATCAGGCGCAGCACCTCGATTTCCCGCGGCGTCATGCCGGCCAACGAGCGCGGCGCCGGCCGTCGCGATGGCTGTCCGGCGAAGGACAACACGGCCTCGGCGGCGTCGGGGCAGATACAGCCCTCACGGACGGCGGCCCGCAACTGCGTCGCCGCCGCCTCGCTGGACAATGCCTTGCGATGAGGGCGCTCCTCCCGCGACGTCTGGAATGCTTCGGCGACGGCCAGGATCCTCGCCGCCGGGGACAGGTCCGAGCCGCCGACCTTGCGGTGATATCCGGAGCCGTCCAGGCGTTCGTGATGGCGCAGGACGAGCGCGGCCATCGGCCCGCCCTCGTGACCGAACGAAGCCAGCGCCCGCTCACCGTAATAGGCGTGCAACTGCGCCGCGTCGCGCTCGCGAACCGACAGCGGACCGTTGCGCATCCAGGTCGCCACCGGCACCACGAGCTCGCCGATGTCATGAATGCAGCCCGACCACCGCAGGGCGCGAACGTCCGTGGCGGGGAGTCCCATTTGTCTCCCCGCACCCTCGGCGAGTTCCGCCACCATCCGTGAATGGCCCTGCGTGAACGGCATGCGCATGTCGATCATGTCGGCGATGGCGAGGAACGCCTCGTCGCAGGCCGCCTCGTCCAGCGTCACCGGCGGATCGGGCTCAAGCGCCAGGATCGTCTCGCGGTCGACCGTCGCTCCGATGCCCTCCATCAGCGCCGATGCATTGGCCGAGACGAGTCGGGCCAGTTCCGCTTCGTATGGGCCGTCGGCGCGGCTGGCAATGGTTTCGGCCATCCCGTCGATGCCAACGGCATCGCTGAGCGCTATGACATCCTGCGCCAAGGTGATCAGGCGTACCGCCGGCAGAACATCCTCGCCGCTCAGCCCGCGCGGCAGGCCCTTGCCGTCCCAGCGTTCGTAGATCTGTCCGAGGTTTCGCCGGATCTCGTCGGACAGGCCCAGCCGCTCACCGATCCGCTGTGCGACCTCGCAATGCGCGGTGAGCACCGGGCGGGCCACCGCGATCGCCTGCGACATCCCGGCCTCGATCGCCTTGGCCTGCGCGGCGGGATCGAGATCGTAGTAGAGCCGCTTGAAGGCCTGCACGAAGACCCGGCCCAGTTCCGCGCGGTTGCCCATGTCGAGACCGACAAGATCCTGGCGGAGCGCGATTTCATCGCCGAAGGTGGCCGACAGAATATCCGTGTCCGCATTGCAACCGACATAGCGCAGCATCGACTGGTGGTAGGCATTGCGACGGTCCTGCTCGGAAGCGCCTGCGAGATCGGCGATCCGCATCGCAAGCACGCAGGATTTCAACGCAAAGTCGCGTGAATGGCCGGTGGCAAGGTCCGAAGCATAGGCGAGGACCATCATGAAGTCCGCCCTGCGGATCGAAATGCCTGTCATCGCCCCTCCTGGCGCACCATGCTAGTCCCCAAAGCCGTCAATACCTAGGGGAAAATCCCAGGCCCGATCCGCAGTCCTGCGTGAAACTGAGACCGACCACTTTAGGTCAAAAGCCGACGATCAGCACACGGACAGCTTTGGTAGCTAATCTGGCCTCCCGATCACCCGCCAAGCGCTTGTCCTCGGCTTGCCCCGACCTCCTGCATTGCCTTCCGCGCCCGCCCGCACAATAGTCGCGTCAATGTTTGACGCGATCGCGAGTCACTGGTCCACGCTTATCCTGATCCTGTCGCTGGCGATGGCGGCGGTCGGCATCGTGCATGCCATCATGACCAAGGAGGACGTGCGCGCCGCCACCGGCTGGGTCGGCGTGATGCTCTTGTCGCCGTTCCTCGGCGCGATCATCTACGCCATCGCCGGCATCAACCGCATCCGCCGCGCGACAATCAGCGCCATGCGTCCCGTCTCCAGCGAGGCGGCAGCGGCGAGGCACGACCGCGACGTCGCCCTGGAAGCCTTGATCAACTCCGAATACGGCCAGCGTTTCACCGGGCTGAAGACGCTCGGCGACAGGGTGACGCGGCGCCCGCTCACCTCGGGAAACACCATCGCCGTGCTCAAGACCGGCGACGAAGCCTATACGGCGATGTGCCGGGCGATCGACGCGGCGCAAAGAAGCGTGCTTCTGGAAACCTATATTTTCGACAATGACGCGGTCGGGGCGCTTTTCGTCCAGTCGCTCGGCAACGCCGTCAAGCGCGGCGTCACCGTGCGGGTGCTGATCGACGCCGTGGGCGTGCGCTACTCGGTGCCCAGCATCCTGAAACAACTCAGGGAAGCCGGCGTCACCGTCGATCTCTTCAACGGCAACATCGTCATGGGCCTGAGACTTCCCTATGCGAACCTCAGAACGCACCGGAAGATCCTGATCGTCGATGGAACGGTGGCGTTCACGGGAGGCATGAATATCCGCAAGGGATTCTCAGCCGAATTCGCCGGTTCCGACAGTTCGCGGGACACACATTTCGAGATCGCGGGGCCGGTGGTGGCAGATCTGTTCTCGGTTGCCGCCGAGGACTGGCGCTTTGCCGGCAACGAGGCGTTGAAAGAGGGACCCTGGGAGGTCGAGCGGACAGCGCCACCGCCCGGGCAGCCGATGCTGGTGCGCGCGGTCGCGACCGGACCGGACGCTTCCAACGAAACCAACCTCAAGCTGCTGATGGGGGCGTTCTCGGTCGCCCGCAAATCGATCCGCATCATGTCGCCCTATTTCCTGCCGGACCGGGAATTCATCAGCGCGCTGACCACGGCCGGCCGGCGTGGCGTCGAAATCGACATCGTCGTGCCGGCGGTGAACAACCTCTTCCTCGTCGATCATGCGATGACGGCGCAGTTCGACCAGGTGCTGAAGCACTATTGCCGCGTCTGGCGCCACGAAGGCGCGTTCGACCACTCGAAGCTGATGGCAATCGACGGCGTCTGGGCCTATGTCGGCTCCTCCAATCTGGACGCCCGCTCGCTGAGGCTGAATTTCGAGATCGACATGGAAATCCTGGATCAAAACTTCGCCGCCGAGATCGACGCCCGCATCGCGGCCGCCATCTCCACCGCCCAGCCGGTGACGCTGCAGACGCTGAAAGCAAGGCCATTCGTAATCCGCGTCTTCGACCGTTTGCTGTGGCTGGGATCGCCCTATCTTTAGAGCAGGAAATCGAGCATCGGGATCATGGAGATAGACGACATAAAAGGACGCAGCCTGCCGGAGACCGTGCTCCTCTCGATCCGCGGCAGAAGCGCGCGCAAGGGCAAGGCGACACCGCGCAAGCGCGTCGCCGGCGCCGAAATCGTCGTTGCCTCCTATAATGTCCACAAATGCATCGGCACGGACCGCCGATTCGACCCTGAAAGGACGGCGCGCGTCATCCGCGAAATGAGTCCCGACGTGATCGCGCTGCAGGAGGCCGACAACCGCTTCGGCGACAAGGCCGGGCTGCTCGACCTTAACCGGCTGGAACTGGAGACCGGGCTGGTACCGGTGCCGGTCATAGGAAACGGCAAGGGGCATGGCTGGCGCGGCAATGTGCTTCTGTTCAAGCGCGGCACGGTGCGCGACGTCCACCAGATCAAGCTGCCGGGACTGGAGCCGCGCGGCGCGCTCGTCGCCGAGATCGATCTCGACGAGAAACGGACGCTGCGCGTCATTGCCGCCCATCTCGGCCTGTTGCGCCGCTCGCGCTCCGAACAGGCCCGCGTCGTGCTCGACATCATGAACAGCGCGGACGAAAGGCCGACGCTGCTGCTCGGCGACCTCAACGAATGGCGGCTCGGCAACCGCTCGGCGCTGAACACGCTGCACACGGCCTTCGGACCGACGCCGCCGGCGGTGCCCACTTTCCCAGCCGGCCTGCCGGTGCTGGCGCTCGACCGCATCATGGGCAACCGGCACGATTTGGTTTCAGCGGTGGAGGCACATGACACACCGCTGTCGCGGGTCGCCTCCGACCACCTGCCGCTGACGGCCTTCGTGCATCTGTAGCCGCTACCCTGCCCTACCCCTCCCTCAGCCACACCAGCATCTCGCCGGGATCGCGGTTGTCCCAGGCGAAATAGGGAACCGCCTTGAGCTTCGTCTCCTGCGCGGCAGGCGGTTCGGGACGGTAGAGATCGGCACCCCAGTTCTCCGCTTCCGCTTTGCTGCCGATGGCCGAGAGCGTGACGACGCCGCCGAGCAGGTTCGGCTCCTTATGGGCCTCGAGCCTGGCCGTGCGCGGCAAGGCGATGCGATGCAGCCCGCCGCCATTGTCGGTTTCCTCGACGCAATAGATCAGCGGGCCGCGCGCAAGCGCCACGCGGCCGATGTCCTGGCGCACCTGCGGGTTGGCGAAGAGGCGCGCCATCGACATTTCGAGATCGAGCTCGACCCGATCGCCCTTTTGCCATTCGCGGCGGATCGCGGCGTAACCGTCGCCCGTCGCCGTGTCGAGATCGAGCATCTTGCCGTTCACCTTGAGCGTCGCCTTGCGGCACCAGGCGGGTATGCGCAGGTGGAGCGTGAATTCCACCGGCGCCTCCGGTCCAACCTCGACCGCGACCGCGCCGTCCCAGGGATAGTTGCTGGTCTGGACCAAAGTAACCGGCTGGCCGGCGATCTCGAAACGGGCTGTCGAGTCGCCATAGAGATGCACGGCGAGGGCGTCGTCGGCGAGACCGTAGAAATAGCTGCCGATCGACGCCACCATGCGGCCGATATTGGGCGGGCAGCAGGGGCAGCGGTGCCATTTCCAGCGGTGATGGCCGCCGCGGCTCTCCAGCGGGTTCTCGTAGAAGAACAGCGAGCCGTCGAGCGACAGCCCAGAGATCGAGCCGTTGTATAAAGCCCGCTCCATCATGTCGGCATAGCGGGCGTTCGGCCCCATGCCGAGCATGCGGTTTGCCCAGAACACCAGGCCGACCGAGGCGCAGGTCTCGGCATAGGCGGTTTCGTTCGGCAGATCGTAGTCGCTGGTGAAGCCTTCATTGTGCGCCGATGGCCCGAGGCCGCCGGTGACGTAAAGGCTCTTGGTGGTGAGATCGTCCCAGAGTCGGTTGAGCGCGGCGCGCAAGCTGTCGTCGCCGTACTCGGTCGCGATGTCGGCCATGCCGGAAAAGAGATACATCGCCCGGACCGCGTGGCCGACGACTTTGTCCTGCTCGCGCACCGGCTTGTGCGACTGATTGTATTCGTAAGTCTTGAAGTGATAGGCCTTCGGGTCGGCGCCGCGGGCGCGGGCCTCCTCGTCGAAATAATGCGGTTGCTGGCCGCGCTGGTCGATGAAGTACTTCGCCAGGTCCATGTATTTCTTCTCGCCGGTCGCTCGCGCGAGCTTCACCAGCGCCAGCTCGATCTCCTCATGACCGCAATAGCCCTTCCGCTTGCCCGGCTCCGGGCCGAAAGTGTCGGCGATATGGTCGGCGTAGCGGCTCATGATGTCGAGAAGCTTGCGTTTGCCGGTCGCCTGATAATAGGCAACCGCGCCCTCGATCAGGTGACCGGCGCAATAGAGTTCGTGGCAGTCGCGCAAATTGGTCCAGCGCAGGCCGGGCTGGATGCGCTGGTACCAGCTGGACAGATAGCCGTCCTCCTGCTGCAGCTTGCCGTACATGTCGATGACGGCATCGATCTTCTTCTCCAGCTCCGGGTTGCGCCGGCGGTAGAGTGAATAGGCCGCGGTCTCGATCGTCTTGCCCCAGTCGGAATCCCAGAACATCTGCGTCGTCACCGTCGATCCAGTGAACTCGGCGCCCTGCTCGTCGGCCTCGTCCGGCGACGGCGAATGGAAGGGAATGACCACGCCCGGCGACGGCCGGTCCGGATCGATCTGCTCCAGCATGCGCGCTTCGACGCAGCGGTCGTAGAGGATGCCGGCGGTCCTGGCGGCGACCGCGTCGACACGATCGCCCCAGAAGCCGCGGACATCGACCTGCGGCACGGGAAGCGGCCGGAAGGCGAGCTTCGGCTTGGCGGTCTCGGCTGCGGCGGCGGGCTGCGATGCGGACATAATTTCACTCCATTTCGACTGCGGCAGATTACTTGACGGCCCCGGCCATGAGGCCGCGGATGTAGAAGCGCTGCAGCGCCAGGAACAGGATCAGACAGGGCACCATCATCACCGTGACGCCGGCCTGCACCGCGCCCCAGTCGATGGCGCCGAAGCGGCCGGACTGCAGCGCCGTCATCATCACCGGCAGGGTGAATTTGGACTGGTCGGTCATCAGCACGAGCGCCGCCAGGAACTCGTTCCAGGCGCCGAGGAAGGCGAACAGCGCGATGGTGACGACGCCCGGCCAGACCAGGGGCAGCATCACCTTGACCAGCATGGTGACGTTATTGGCGCCGTCCATGCGCGCCGCCTCCTCGATCTCGCGCGGCACCGCGTCGAAGGCGTTGCGCATCATGAAGATCGAGAACGGCAGCTGCAGCGTGACATAGACGCAGACCAGCCCGGTCAGCGTGTTGTGCAGGCCAAGTTTCGTCAGCACCAGGAAGATCGGCGTCAGGATCGACTGGAACGGGATCATGATCGTGGACAGGATGAGGACGAAGAACAAATCCCTGAAAGGAAAGCGGAAGCGCGAGAAGCCGTAGCCGGCGAGCACGCTGACCAGCACGGAGAGCAGCACCGTCATCACCGAGACATAGATGCTGTTTTGCGCCGAGACCCAGAGACCGTCGCCGAAACTGTTCAGCGTCTGATAATTCTCGATCGAGAAGCCGGTGGTCGGCCAGGGCGGCAGCGGCGGCTGGCGCGCCTCCTGCGCCGGCTTGAAGGTCGACAGCACGGTCCACACGATCGGCGCCAGGAACAGCAGCGAGGCGATCATCCCGGTGGAATGCCGGGCGAAGCTGAAGGTGGCCTTGCGGCCCTGCGACATCGCCTCGGCCATCAGTCGAGCCCTTCGGGTTTGCGCAGCAGCCAGAGCTGGATGAGGCTGAGCGCCACCAGGATGACCAGCAGCACCATGGAAAGTGCGGCGCCGTAGCCGAGCTTGAACGACACGAAGGACTGGTTGAAGATCCAGTAGACGGCCGTCAGCGTCTGGTTGCGCGGGCCGCCGCGCAGGATGATGTAGAACTGGTCGAAGGCGAGGATGGAGCCCGCGACCGACAAGATCAGCGCCAGCGCCAATGTGCGGCGCATCAAGGGCAATGTGATCGCCCTGAATCTGGCGAACGGCCCTGCCCCGTCGATGACGGCCGCCTCCTGCAGATCCTGCGGGATCGACTGCAGGCCGGTCATCAGGATGATCATGGTGAAGCCGGCGACCTTCCAGACCACCATGGCGATGATCGACCAGAAGGCCGGCTGGAAAGTGGCCAGCAGATTGACCTTCTTTTCGGTCAGGCCGAGGTCGAAGGCGGCCGGGCTGAACAGGCCGGAATCGACGTTGAGCAGCCACGACCACAACAGGCTCGCCGAGGCGAAGCCGACCACCGCCGGCATGAAGAAGGCGGTGCGGTAGAGATTGGTGAGCGGGCGCGGCTTTTCGATGAAGATCGCCAGCGGAAAGGCGACGGCGAAGATCGCGATGGTGACGATCACGGTGTAGTAGGCGGTGAACCTCAGCGCGTTCCAGAAGCGTGTGTCGCGCAGGATGGCAACGTAATTGTCGAGGCCGATGAAGGCATGCTCGCCCATCAGCGGCCAGTTGTTGAGCGACATCCAGGCTGTCATGCCGAGCGGGATGACGAAGAAGACGACGACGAAAGCGACCGCAGGCAGGACATAGAGCAGGCCCACCCATTGCCGGCGGCTGACGCCGGTGCGTGAGCGGGCGCGGGCGGGTACGGAGGTTGCGGTGATGGCGGTCATGGTCTGGCTCCCCCTTCTCCCCTTGTGGGAGAAGGTGTCGCCGAAGGCGACGGATGAGGGGTGTTCCAGCGGAGTGAGACGCCGGCGTTGCCTGGAACACCCCTCATCCGTCTCGGCGCTGCGCGCCGATCCACCTTCTCCCACAAGGGGAGAAGGAGAAGCAAACCTCGCGACGCCTCAAATTGGATACTAGTAAGAGTGAGTTGTCTCAACGCGATAGTCCTGCTGTTGGACGGATACAAAGACCGGCCGCCCGGCCAGGGAGACGGGGCGGGCGGCCGGTCAGAGCCTTGGCGCCGAGCGTTGCGCATTCCCCGCCGCCGGTAGGCCCTAGTGTTACTTGTTCGGCGCCTGGTCGATGATCGACTGCATGGTGTCCTGCGCATTCTTGATGGCGCCGTCGACGTCGTCGCCGAAGAACACCTCGTTGACCATCTGCGTCCACGGGCCATTGGCGGAGTTGATCAGGTCGTTGAACACCACCGAATAGGGCGTGCGACCCTTGGCCATCGCCTCGGCAGCCACCTGATAGCGCGGGTCGAGATCCTTAAGCGCGTCCTTGGCGATGTCGTTGCGCACCGGCAGGCTGCCGTATTTGGCGAGGATCGTCTGGCCTTCCAGCGAATAGGCGAAGTCGAGGAACTCCTTCACCACGGCGATCTTCTTGGTGCCCTTGGTGACGACGAAATTGTCGCCGCCGGCAAACGACGACCAGCCGCCATCCTTGCCCGGCAGGAAGGTGATGCCGTAGTCGACGTCCGGGTATTGCGTGTTGAGCGCGCCGATGGCGAAGGCGCCGGACGGCGAGATACCGATCTTGCCGCCGGCGAAGGCGGCGAAGAAGTTGGCGCCGGTATCGGTCTGCGCGCCCTCGGGTACCAGCCCCTTCTTGACCATCGAGCGGTAGAGGTCGATCGCGCCGCGCAGTTGCGGGCTGTCGAGCGTCGCCTTCGAGCCGTCCTCGGACAGGATGTCGCCGCCCGAGGCCCAGATCAGGGGCGTGAAGGTGAAGATGTTGCAGCCGCCGCAATTGCCGGAGAAATAGAAGCCCTTGATGTCGCCGCCGAGCGCATTGACCTTTTCGGCGTCGGCCTCGATCTCGGCCCAGTTGGCCGGCCCCTTCTCCGGGTCCAGCCCGGCCTGCTTGAACAGCTTCTTGTTCCAAATCAGCACCGAGGCGTCGGCCGAAAACGGCAGGCCGTAGATGCGGTCCTTGTAGGTGCCGGTCTTCACATGCGCCGGCGACAGGCTGGCGAAATAGAGCAAGGATTTCGCCCAGTCGGTGATGTCCTCGAGCTGGCCTGCGGCAGCGAAGGACGGCGTATAGATCAGGTCGAGCGACAGCGCGTCGGGCGCCGTGCCGCCGGCGGCGGCAGCGCCATATTTCGGGATGATCTCGGCGTTGGGGATGATGTCGAGCTTGATCTGGTCCTTGTTCGCCTTGTTGAAGGCGTCGACGATGCGCGGCATGAAGTTCGAGCCGTCGGCGCGAACCCAGATGTTGGCGGTCTCGGCGGATGCCGCCTGCAGGCCGCCACCGATGACGGCCGCGGCAAGCGCCAGCTTGGCAAGCATTGTCTTCACGTTATTCCTCCTCATGGTTCTCCTCCCTGTTTCGGCCACGCCGCCCGGCGAATTCGGGCAAGCGACGACCGTTTTCCTTCACATCTCAGCCGCCTGGCGGGCGGCCGCATGACTGACGCACCACCAGCCGGCACGGCAGTTTCCTAATGCCCGGCGCGGCCGGCTGGCCGCCCACGAGCGAAAGCAGGGCAAGCCCGGCCTCGCGGCCGAGGCTTGCCAGGTTCATGTCGACGGAGGTCAGCGGCGGACGTGTCGCCTCGGCCACGATCTCCCAATTGTCGAAACCGATGACGCCGACATCGTCAGGCACACCGACCCCGCGCTCGCGCAGCGCGTCGATGACGCCGCGGGCGATCTGGTCGTTGCCGCAGAAGATGGCATCGGGCCGCTCGCCCCTGCCCCCGAACAGCCTTGCCACCGCCTCGTGACCCCAGGCCTCCGACCAGGCGCCGAGCAGCGGCTCGCTCACGGCCAGATTGTTCTCCTCGAGCACCGCGCGATAGGCATCGGCGCGCGTGTTCACCACCTCGAAGCTCGATGGCCCGGAGACATGGGCGATACGGCGGCGCCCGAGCCGGCAGAAATGCTCGACCGCCAGTCGCGCGCCGCCGGCATCGTCGGAGACGAGGCCGATCGCGCCGGCATCAGGCTGGGTGAAGGCATAGACGACGGGCACGCGCAGATTGGAGAGATCGACCGGCAGATGCCGGTCGACGCGCTTGCCGGTGGCGATGATGCCGTCGACGCGCTTGTCGAGCATGGCCTCGACATGCAGCTGGCCGAGCCGCAGATCGTCCTCGACATTGCACAGGAACACCGACACGCCATTGTCGACCAGCGCATCGGAAACGCCGGCCATCAGCGGCAGCGAGAAACGGCCGTATGTATCGTTGGTCAGCAACCCGACGGTGAAGCTGCGACGCCGAAGCAGGCTCTGCGCCAGGTGATTGGGCCGGAAGCCGAGGCGCTGCGCCACCTCGCGAATGCGCTCGCGTGTGTCGGCCGTCATGCGCCCTTGCCCGTTCAGCGCCTTCGACGCCGTGGCGACGCTGACGCCGGCCGCCGCCGCCACCTCGCGCAGGGTGACAGGCTTGGCAAAGACAGGCGCTGACTCGGCGTCTGAAACCATCTTCGGCGCAGGACCTCCTAGGTTGAGAAAACCTTTTCTCACAAGAGCCTACTGCATTCGGACGGGGGCGGATGTCGAAAGCGGCGGTTTGGGAAAAGGTTTTCTCAGTGAGATTAGGGGAAGGTGAGGAGGTTGGCAAGGGGGACGGCGAAGCGCATCTCTGCCGGCCCTCGCCCTTCATCCTTCGTTCGCACGTCGCATATATTAGCAAAATCGTATATAATTGGTCAGCCGGTGCCGCCAACAGGAGCCCTCGCCGGTCAGGCCCGGCGCCCGTGCTGGCCTCCCCCCGGCCAAGCGGGTGCCGGACCGCCTCAGGAACGCGCCCGTCGCGGTTGCTGCCTCTGAAGCCCTCCCACCCCTTTTCCACCGCCGAGCCAAATGACTTGTGGATGACCCCGGAATCGCCGGCAAAGGTTGGTGGCTCGCTTTACCTAGCGGCATTAATGTACCGGAATGGCAACGGCGAACTTCATCGAAGAGCTTCAATTGGCTGCGGATCGCAGCGCCGAGATGCCGAGCGCCGACCTGAAGGCGCTGCTTCGCCGGGCTGCCCTGCTGTTGCGAAATGTGGGCGGCAGTGACGTGAACCTGGAGGCCGATGTCGAGGATGCGCTGGCGGGCGTGACGGCGGAGCGGCGGGTGTCGAGACCGCAATTGCTGCAGTCAATCGTCAGGCAGTGGCTGATCGTCAACTCCTATCTGCCTTTGTACAACATGGACGAAGAAGCTTGACGGCGCACTCCCGCTTCGCTCCGCAGCTTTTCTTGCCTTTGTGGCCCGGTATTCGCTCTCCCATGGCAACGCGTCGAAATCGGGCTTGTGCCGCTCGGCACGATAGACGACTTCCGTAATATAAATGCCCTTGGCCCCTTCCAGGACGCAGGCGAATGGCGGATCTCCTGGACATCGGTAGAGGCCAACTGCTTCCACGTAGACACCGCCCTTCGAAGTTGCCCGACTTTCAAGGCTTCGAAGTTCCATGGACATTCGTGCCCTGTCGCCATTCATTATGATGATGAGAAAGTCTGCGATGCCACCAGTGTGGCAGCCGCCGCCCACTCGTTGACGACATGTCCCCGTCAATATATTTTCGACTGTTGTATTATTTTATAATCGAATTAAATGCGGCCGTTGAATAGCGCCCTCTGAGGCAAGGGGCAGCAGCATCATGAGAGAATTGATCGTCACCGAATTCATTACCGTCGACGGCATCGCCGAGCACGAGAAGCTGCCCAGTGTCGTCTGGAACGACGCGATGAACAAATTCAAGGAGGATGAGCTCGCCGACAGCGGCGCCATGCTTCTCGGACGCATCACCTACGAGATCTTTGCCGGCCATTGGCCCTCGGAAACCGGCGACTTCGCCGAGCGCTTCAACGCGCTGCCCAAATAGTCGCCTCGACCAGCCTCAAGACGGTCGACTGGAAACCGGCCGAGCTCCTCGATGCCCCCTGCCCGAGGCCGTCGCCCGGCTGAAGCAACAGTCCGGCGGCAACATCTATATGCATGGCAGCCTGAGCGTCGCCCGGCAGCTTCTCGGCGCCGGACTGGTCGACCGCGTGAGGCTGCTCGTCTATCCGGGAGCCGCCGGCGGGGGCAAGCAGCTGTTTCCGTCCGACATACCGGTCGCGCTCGAACTTGTCTCGGCCGCGCCGCTCGGCAATGGCGTGGTGGCGATGGAATACAGGACGGTCGTGAAGAGTTAGAGGCCTGCGTCCAAAAGGGCTGGGCATCGCAGGGCTAGGAGACCAGCGTGATGCCAAGATCGTGACAGCTCGACCGATCGCGCGGTGTTTGATTGCGTTGTGTGACCGGACGATCGGGGGCAAGGCGCCCCCGATCACGAGATTTGCGCACAGTTCGTCAAATGAGGAAGACGCTGGCGTCTGGATGCGGCTGGTTGTTCATCGCGTCGAACGCGTTGGCGATATCCTCGACCCCCGGTTGACCGGTCAGGCCGAAATTGGAGGTTGGGGCGTTGAGGTCGTTAAGGACGTCCCGCACCGCGGCGCTCACCTCGCCCGGTTGGAGCGTGTGGTCGTGGTTCGTGTCTATCTGGTTGAGGATAGCGATGATGGCTGGGTTCGAACTGGTCGCCGCGGAGAAACTGAAATTGAGTTCCGTTTTGCCGCCGGGGCCGTCGGGCACGGCGTTGACGGCAGCGGCGATAAACGCTGCCGCCGAGGAGCGTTCGAGGTGGTTCACGCCGCCACCCTTGGCTCCCAACGCATCCGCGATCGAGGGCTGTCCGTGGATCTTATTCAGGTCGTCGAAACCGAAGATGGTCTCAAAGGAGGTCTTGTAGGTCCAGCCCGGATTGAACGAGTCCAACTCCTGGGTCACGATATCCAGGTGGTTCTTCCAGAAGCCCGGCGTCGCGCCCTGGCCCAGCGGTGGCAGGAAGTTGGTGAAGTCGTTGCCGGTGTCAACGCCGCCGCTGCCGGGATTGTCGACCGTCTGCACGAGGATGCCGGTCTGCTGGGAGCCGGCCGGCACCACTTCGTAGATGTTCTTGCCGACATCGGCCAGCGTCAGGTTGCCGATCGACCAGGCGCCGCTGGCATCGGTCGTCGTCGAAAGGTCGCCCGCGGTCAATGTGCCGCTGTTGTCCTCATCGATGAAGATCGTCACCGGACCATGCGTCCAGCCGATGTCGTCCGCCGTCTTGCCGTTGCCGGTCAGGTCCTCATACTTGGTGCCGGAGACCGAGAAGTTGCGGAAGTTGGTGAAGTCGTTGCCGGTGTCGGTGCCGCCGCTGCCGGGATTGTCGACCGTCTGCACGAGGATGCCGGTCTGCTCGGAGCCGGCCGGCACCACTTCGTAGATGTTCTTGCCGACATCGGCCAGCGTCAGGTTGCCGATCGACCAGGCGCCGCTGGCATCGGTCGTCGTCGAAAGGTCGCCCGCGGTCAATGTGCCGCTGTTGTCCTCATCGATGAAGATCGTCACCGGACCATGCGTCCAGCCGATGTCGTCCGCCGTCTTGCCGTTGCCGGTCAGGTCCTCATACTTGGTGCCGGAGACCGAGAAGTTGCGGAAGTTGGTGAAGTCGTTGCCGGTGTCGGTGCCGCCGCTGCCGGGGTTGTCGACCGTCTGCACGAGGATGCCGGTCTGCTCGGAGCCGCCCGGCACCACTTCGTAGATGCTCTTGCCGACATCGGCCAGCGTCAGGCCGCCGATCGACCAGGCGCCGCTGGCATCGGTCGTCGTCGAAAGGTCGCCCGCGGTCAATGTGCCGCTGTTGTCCTCGTCGATGAAGATCGTCACCGGACCATGCGTCCAGCCGATGTCGTCCGCCGTCTTGCCGTTGCCGGTCAGGTCCTCGTACTTGGTGCCGGAGACCGAGAAGTTGCGGAAGTTGGTGAAGTCGTTGCCGGTGTCGGTGCCGCCGCTGCCGGGATTGCCGACCGTCTGCACCAGCACGCCGGTCTCCTGCGAGCCGCCCGGCACCACTTCGTAGATGCTCTTGCCGACATCGGCCAGCGTCAGGCCGCCGATCGACCAGGCGCCGCTGGCATCGGTCGTCGTCGAAAGGTCGCCGGCGGTCAACGTGCCGCTGTTGTCCTCGTCGATGAAGATCGTCACCGGACCATGCGTCCAGCCGATGTCGTCCGCCGTCTTGCCATTGCCGGTCAGGTCCTCGTACTTGGTGCCGGAGACCGAGAAGTTGCGGAAGTTGGTGAAGTCGTTGCCGGTGTCGGTGCCGCCGCTGCCGGGGTTGCCGACCGTCTGCACCAGCACGCCGGTCTGCTGCGAGCCGCCCGGCACCACTTCGTAGATGCTCTTGCCGACATCGGCCAGCGTCAGGCCGCCGATCGACCAGTTGCCGCTGGCATCGGTCGTCGTCGAAAGGTCGCCCGCGGTCAATGTGCCGCTGTTGTCCTCGTCGATGAAGATCGTCACCGGACCATGCGTCCAGCCGATGTCGTCCGCCGTCTTGCCATTGCCGGTCAGGTCCTCGTACTTGGTGCCGGAGACCGAGAAGTTGCGGAAGT